>NZ_JAWPOT010000039.1:0-29252 GCF_033344415.1 Vibrio sp. 1727 | reverse complement strand
CAGGGGTGTCGAAAGAGTCAACTGCGGTCCAAAGCTGTTGGACTTGGGTGAAAAGGGCGTTTATTCTTCCTATACGTTGTCGGCAGCGGGCCAAAAAGGAATACGTCCATGCCCATCGAGGTGAAACCGGCTGTGAGCGCGGGTTCAAGCATATAGCCCGACAGGCGCGTATCCTTGCCGATCACGACACGATGGCGGTGGTCACCGCGACGAAAGACACGGCCAGCCGCCATGCCGACGCGCAAGGCGGTTTCCGCCGTCATCGCGCCTTCGTTGGCTTTGCCACGAATACCGTCTGTGCCGAAATATTTGCGCACCATAAGGTCGATTATCCTGTCGTCGGGTCGCCCTCAAAGGGGACATGCCTGCTGAACCGCGAATATAGAGAAATATCCCGAATGTGCAGTTAACGAATTCTTGCGGTTTCTTTCAGCGCCGCCAATACCGCCAGCCCGTCGCGCAAGGGGCGCGGCTCGTGTGTGCGGATGAAGTCAGCTCCACCTGCGGCGGCGGCAAGCTCTGCAGCGAGTGTCGCGGCCCCGACATCCCCCGGACCACGGCCTGTGAGCGCGCGCAGAAAGGATTTGCGCGAAACAGACAGAAGCACCGGCAAATCGAAGCGCAGCCGCAATTCATCGAACCGCGCCAGCACCGAGAGCGAGGTTTCGGGAGCAGCCCCCAGAAAAAACCCCATGCCGGGATCAAGGACAAGGCGGTTGCGTTTGATACCGGCACCCGTCAGCGCCGCGATGCGCGCGTCAAAGAACGCCGCAATGTGATCCATGATGTCGCCAGCGGGTGCCTCGCGCCGATCTGCCTGCCCGTCTTGCACCGAATGCATAACGACGAGTTTGGCAGATGATTTCGCCAATTGCGGATAGAACGCAGCGTCTGGAAAACCGCGAATATCATTGAGATAGGCCACACCACGCGACAAGGCATAGGCTTGCGTCGCGGGTTGATAACTGTCGAGCGAGACGGGAATGCCATCTGCCTTGAGCGCGTCCAGCACCGGCGCGATACGCGCGATTTCTGTGTCGGACGAAACAGGCGCGGCGTCGGGATTGCTGGATGCCGGACCGAGGTCGATCACATCTGCCCCCTCGGCCATCAGCTTACGCGCCTGCGCAATGGCTGCGTCTGGCGCCAGATACCGGCCTCCATCGGAGAAACTGTCCGAGGTTATGTTGACGATGCCGAAAATGATGAGCGATTTATTCATGGGGGCTTCTATAATAATAATAATCGAGCATGAGTCTCATACGGATGCTCGGGTCGAAAGGGAATCCCCAGGCGAGTAACCTGTTTGCGGTGATCCATTAGCTGCAGGAGCAGAATAGCATACATCTGGAAGCAAAGCCAGGAAAGCGGCCTATGGAGCTGTGCGGCAGCGCTCAGTAGGCAATTTTTCAAAATATTGTTAAGCCTTTTCTGAGCATGGTATTTTTCATGGTATTACCAATTAGCAGGAAAATAAGCCATTGAATATAAAAGATAAAAATGTCTTGTTTACAATAGAGTGGGCATTCCTCACTTTCCGGTAATTCATCATAGATAGCACATTTATTAAATGAGAATTTTAGTGGCAACGTAATTCGGCTATGTGCCTCATATTGTAGCTCTATTCCTAACGCTCTCAGCTCGTTCTCATCATCATACAAACAAAGATGTTCAACATCGCTTCCAAGGTTTTGCTTTGCAAGCCATGCATATGCGTCAACACCGCCAAAACGCCCATATCCTTGATATGCCCGTTCCGCAATGTGATTACCATCAGGACTCAGAAGATAAACGCTGACGCCTTTATGTTTTCCAGAACTGATGTTTGCAATTGACTCTGATGTATCTGCTGTTTTCCAAGAGAAAAAACCCATGATTGCTCTCCGATTTCATTGTTGATAAACGGAACGCAATCACCCCAAAACGGGCAATTGCGCCCGTTAAGGGTTTATGTGTTTATATCTCTATATCTTTTGGAAATATGCTGCGTTTAAGTTGCCATCGGCAATCTTAAAGTTCTCTTGGTGAGCGCACCACTCTTTCCAGCCTTCATGCCAATCAAACTCATCGTAATCTTGCCAATCCTCATTTCGATCAGCGTTGATGTGTTTGATGATGTCTGTGACTGTCCAAAAATGGAGTTTTACAAACTCCCCCTGGTCATCACTTTCGACTACTTTCATTGTCTTAAAATAGTCAATATTGTTTGAACTCGGCTTAGCATCAAGTGTGTATAGCTTTCCGTCGATAGCGATATCTAACTGTAACGACTTGGGCTGTATCACCTCGTGGTTTTCGCCGGTGTACACTTCAACAATCACATCACCATTGATGATGTCTTCTTCAGTGATGTTGTAATGGAACTCGTAAGGTTGGTTGCGGAACGTTTCTTCAAACGTCTTGAACCATGCCACGACCTTATGATCACTCCAAAAGTATGCTTGGGTGTCCAGAAGGTAGTCTCGCCCCGATTTGTGCACGATTTTTATCCGTCCCAACTCAATCGGCAGTGACCCCATACTTGCGAGTTGGTCAAGGCTTTCTGAGAAGATTGCGTGTAACTGATAAAATTGTTCACTTTTTAGTTTTGTCATGAGTAGTTTCCTAAAGAGGGACTACTCCCAACGGGAAGTAGCCCCGTTGGGTTTAATTGAATGGCTTATTAAGCCGCTTGAAGTCTTTCAGCAAAGAGCTGAGCGACTTCGGGTATGTGTTTATCGCGTTTTAGACCATCGTTGGGCAATATTCCCTCTGCTATCCAATTGCAGATATAGACCCCTCGATTCCATGAATCAGTACCAACCAGAGCATCTAACGCCCCTTCTTTCGCAGAATATTTTCTGTGAGCAAGGACGTTGAGTGCTTCTGATCTTGAGTCATAGGTTTCATGATAACGCGCCCCGTTTTCTCCATAGAAGGACAACCGATAGGGTTTCTTGCCATACGTATCCGGTAAGAACGCTGCCACTTGCCCATCTTCAGTTATCGCTTCAAAAAAGCCATCGGGGTATTTATCTACAAGATATTGTGTTCGAGTTACACGCTCAAAATGGCGAGTAAAAAACTGCCAAGTTCGTTCTGGTAATTCGAGGTCACATAGTTTGATAGTGCAATTCTCACCGTACCGCTTAATGAACATGCGTTGGCGCTTCAGCCAGCGTTCAAAAGTGGTTTCGTGACAACCGTACTGTTCGACATCAAGAAAAAAGTCTTCGTGCTCATAGGTAAGAGTCCATTGTGACTTGTATTCTTGAAAGCTAACATCTCTAGGATTCATAGTGCTTCCTTAATCAGAAAAGGCGCACTATGCCCCTACGGGCAAAGTACGCCCTTTGGGGTAGTTTTGATAGAGGCTAAATCAAGCCTCAGTTATCGGTGTTAGAACCATTCTTTTTTCATCGCAAGCGCCATCGCTAGGAACGGGGAACTACCTAGTAGGCAATATCCAAGTAAGACAATGAATTGCCTTACATCCCGTACAAACGCGCTCGGTTCTTCGAAGAATGATTTCCACTCATACGTGAATGCGGTAATTACCGGAAACAGCACAATTAGAACACCAAGAGTAAGCACTGACCAAAATACGATTGATCTAGCTTGAGGGTTATAACGAAATAACATAGTTGAAACTCCAAATGAAAGTATGAAGCGCACTATACCCCCCTGTTGGGCAAAGTACGCCCATAGGGGTTAAATCTGTATTTGACGCTCTCTGTCGTCTATACAGGGATTGTTAAGCTACTAAATGGTAAGTGAAGTAGCTATGTGAACCATTTTTCCTGAGAACTCGCTGTACTTTGTGCCGACTCCATGAGTGTGACGCTAAAACACAGAAATATTCGTAGGTTATTTGGTTAGCATTACAAGCAGGACAAGACATGTAATCTCCCTCCAAACTATGAGCATTGTTCTAGAGTGAGTAAGAAGTCCACCGGATAACCGAATGATTCTTCAAACCACTTCAAAACTTCAAAGCGGTCATTTCCTTTATCAAAATGCGCCCAGCTTTGCTCGATCTCATCTTCATTGTTTACAGGTATATCCGCGAACTCTGAAAACAGATCTTGTACGGTTTGTAAATGCGTAGATTCTTTTGCGTATACGCATCCGGCGTTCATTTGCATGAACGAATGCACCTTTCTGTTTAGTTCAATGTTGACCTGAAAAGGTACTCCTTCAGCTACAACACCGTACTTAACCAAAAGCTTACCAATATCAGTAACAAATTGGTCGCCGGAGACAGTAAATCTACGTGATTTGTACGTATAGAACGCCATGATGTCAGGACGTTCTATCTTACAAATTTCAATTGAATATCGAATATTCTCATCCATTAGCGTTCCCCATTCATTCTGAGATACATGGACTTCAACGGAGAAGTAAGAGTCCATATCATGAAGGTTAGAGGATGGCTTTCTGAAATGAGCAACGTAGCGATACGGTGATCGAGATTCGAAAGTGATTTGATGAAACATAGTAGAACTCCATATATTAAAAATGGAGCAACCCCCTGACGGGAATTGCTCCCGTCTAGGGTTTGTTTTGAACTTAGAAGAATGTAGCTTTCGTTGCAGATTGTTGTGTGCTCGACGTTGAAATATCGCTGAACTCAAAACTAAAATCTGCCTCGCTTAGTCCCAAATCTGACTCATCAGAATCAGGTTCACCGAAACTAAAGTCTGCATCACCCAACCCAAACACATCGTCTGATTCAAAATCGACACTTGCAGGTTCTAAGGTTGACTCTAAGCTTGCAGGTTGTGGCTGCTCAACGGCTAGTTGAGTAGCGGCAACCGGTACTGGTTCGTTTTCTAAGTTGCTCATTAACGCTTGCAACCTATCTTCATCACTCATTTGATACAGTAAACCAGACAGTCTATGTACTTCATCAGTGTTGAGCTTACCAGTAATAGGCATGGCACTTTCTACTTGCTTAATCTTATTGACTAGCTTCAAAAAGCGACCATTAAGGAAAGCCAAACCTTGTACTTTCTCGCGGAGTTTCCGCAATGAAGCTACATTGGTTTGGTTCGGTTGAATTGCACCCGTTAAGCTATCAAGTAGCTTATTGGAGCTTTTCAAGATGTCTGCATCCAATGTCTCTCCCAAACTATCAACTTGATTTGATAGTCCAGCATCGACAGTGACGGCAGACTGTGCGGATTGAACTTTAAACATTGAGAAAGAGGCATTAATACGTTTCTCAACATCTGAAGTAGGAGTCAACGCTTTCACAAGAATACGCTCGTATTGAGGGAAATTCTTGATCCAGTCTTGTTGAATTGACTCATGCTTTTGAAGATAAGCAGTTTTCTCTAGCTCAAACTGACCAACGATTTTTGTTAGTCGTTTGGCTAGTTCATCTGCCTTATCTGAAGGTACTGCATATCCACCAAGGAACGGGATGCCGATGGTCAGGCAAGCTCGTTCCATTTGACGTTTCAAAGTATTGAATACTTTTAGAGCCTTGGGATCTGTAGTGTGTTTACTGCCGAGGTTAATGATCTCTTTTGGTGGAGCTTCACCTTGTAGTGAGAGGTCATTTTCTGCCAGTTTTTTCCGTCCTGTCCATTGGTTAACGTTCAGTTGAACAGCAACAATGTCATTCAGAACAGAGGTAGGTTGTGTAGTCATAATGGTATCTCCAATTTTATGTATAAAAAAAGGACATACCATTCGCCACAGGGCTAATTGATATGCCCTTTGGCGGTTTTCAAATTTAGATAAGAGTGCTTACGCTACTTCTTATCGTTGTTTCTTAGTGCTTTTTTGCTAGCTGCTTATCGCACCATTTCTCGATATTGGGTGCATACATTGTTAGCAACCCAATAGCGATAGCAATACCACTAATTATGTAGATAGCTGTCATTGCAGTTCTCCTTGATTAAGTGAACCTAAGTTTATGTTACTACCGATTAAGCTTTTCTGCTAATGCTACAACGAGTACACCGATTACAGTTAGCTTCAACACGTTGAAGTCTAAACCTTTCTCGATAGCGTACACGAATGCAGCAGTATAGGATGCAGTGCCAAGCAGTTTTAGTTGAACAGCTACCTCTTTTTTCCGCTTATGTGCGAAGTGCACAACAGCTTTTAGATACTTGATAAACAAGTAATAGATTAAATAAAAATCAAACATTTATACCTCTTTAAGTTTTTTGTACCAACAAGAGGCATATGTACCAACGGGACACATACCCCGTTGGGATTGATTTAATTACGCTTCAGGATCAAAGCTGCTACCAAATAGGGCAATCGCCCAAGTATTAATAGCTTCCTTTTCTTCAGCGTTAGAGCAACGATTCAGTAATGCACGATCAAGTGCATAGCTTAAAGCGCAAGGTGCTCCCATGTTTCGTTGGATTTGAATAGCCCAACGAATTAGTGTTCGAGTGGAAAAAGTGACACTTAGCTCAATGCTAGTATCTTCCTCTCCTTTAAACACGGTTCTTACTTTATTCGCTAATGCGACCATACGTTCACGAATGGTGTTCGGGATATTCGGAGCAATTTTGCCCAAGATATCCTTCTCAACATCTGCATCTGCATAGTCAACTTCAATAACGATAAATCGGTCTAGGAACGCGAGATTCTGACGCTGGACGCCAGCATACATCCCATCGCTACCTGAGCCATTTGAATTTGAAGTAGCAATCAAACGGAAATTTTCGTGTGGATACACTATTTCGCCGTTCTTTTGCGATAACACTAATGGTGAACCTTCTAGCACTCCATTTAGGTTTGCTAATTCAGCCGGATCGACAAGGTCAATTTCATTAAGAATGAGAATGTGACCTTCACGCATCGCTTTGGTTAACACACCATCCATCCAGACGGTTGAACCATTTTGAAGTGTCCATTGCCCTACCAAATCCATAAATTCGGTTGAGCCACCACAAGTGTAGTTTTGAACAGGGTAATGTAGCCGAGCGCAAACTTGTTCTGCCAATGATGTTTTGCCGCAGCCGGTTGGACCGACAATCAGTAACCCATCACCAAAAGAACAATCAATAAAGTTCACGACATCTCTTAACGTTTCCCGACGAAACACATACTCTTTTTTTAGCATCGGTACATTAGGGTGGTTACATGGTTCAAAACCTTTAACGTCCATACCTGTACCTTGAAAACCAAAAATTTCGAGTGGGTAAGTTTTTTCAATTAATTTAGCCATAGCTGCTTTCCTTCAAATAATAAAAAGGGCAACTACAGCTCCCCTACGGGCTGTGTTGCCCGTATTGGGTTGGATAATGTCAGATTAAGACATCAGATATTTCTCGACTGATAGCTCTTCTCTGATTTCTTCTGATACTAACAAAGTGACATAATCACCAAAGTAAGCATCGAAGATGTTAACTGCACAATAATAGTCACCAGTCATCATACGTTTTTGAATTTTTTCTCCATCTAAACCAAGCTGAGCTGATAGCTTTCTAGCAAGACTTATTAGTTGAAAAACATTTCCTTGTTCACTCCGCAAATCTAGTGTGATTTGAGGTACTTTGGGTTTGAAAGGTACTTTGATCGCCATTATTCCACCTCGCTTTCTGTGTAGCTGAAAACGTATTGCGGATTAGCAACCTTGTACTCTCCAATCAAGTAATTATCTTGGTCACGTTCAAACGATGGCATGTCAGGGTTATAAACCTTTATGGCATGTACAATGCGTTTGTCGTTTTCGATAATGCGAACCTTTGGCAGAGTTTGTTCTAGTTTGTAACCATCAGGGGTGTCACTCGAAAACGAGAGAATTTTTACACCGTCAGGTTGGAACTCGAATTTTACTGTCCAAACGCTATCAATAAGCCGATCAACGGCAAGATATGTTTCACCGAAGTTAAACATACACCCTCCTTAGAAGTAGTGGTTTTGAGCTGATTTTTCGAAGAAGTTACCTGGTGCCAGCGGCTTAATTGGTGCTGTTATAGGTGTAGGTTCTTCAGGTTCGGTATGAGTTTCAACGTCACTTACAAGCGAGGACGGAACAGCTTGTTCTGCCGGAGTCACTGAAAGTGGTGTTGCTTCTTGCTTCGGCTGTTCTGCTTCAACTTTCGGTTGATATTGTTCAATTGGAACGTCAGCTTGATTGCTTGATTCTTCTTGAATGGTCACACGGAAGTAAGTAGAGCCTTTGTTACGGTGTTTTTCGATAAGTGAAGATGGAATAACCACATTCATCGTATCTTCAATTTCCGCTAGCAAGTTTTGGTAGTTCACATTACCGGTCTTATCGACACGGGTTGCGCGAATACCATCTTTATTGAAGGTTTGAACGTCACTTGGTATTTGTTCGGTGAAATACGATTCAAGCTGTTTAAGATCAGCTTTTACCGCATCGCATTGACGAACGAGTTCAGCATGACGCGCTGACTTTTCTTTGTACTGTTCTACTCTTTCTTGCCAAGAGTTATCCTGATTAGAAATTGGAGTGTCATAGACAACCTTATCTCGACCCTCGATCATCTCTGGAGGTGTGTTCGACTGAACTCGTTTCCAGAAATCAATCGCTGCTTTTTCTGCTTTTTTAATAAAAGCGTCATTGCGACGAATGCGAGTTGAAATAGGGCGTTTACCCCGCAAGTAGAAGTACAATCTACCAATGTCAGCTCCCGAACAGTTCAATTGCCACTGCACTTGCGCAGCGTACATTTGAAACGTTGGTGCTTGTCCTTGCATTGCTAAAATCTCGTTGTAGATTTTTTCGCAAGGACATTTGATTTCCAATACTTCTTTATCTGAGCCTAGTATGTATAGGCCATCTAAAGATGCTCGGAAAAGGTGCTCATGGTCAGCTTCAACACACACTGGCATGTAAGGCTTACCATATTCGTTTTCAACGGCTTCACGCGCTTCGGGTTCTTGTTCTACACCCCTTTGCACATGGTAGTTTTTGGACAAATCATCCGGCTCTTTCAAGCCGACCAATTCTGCCCAAAGTTGGTAAGGTGTTTGATATGGAGATAACCCCATGATCACCGGAATCATTGAGGCTGTAATGCCTTGCTTCCGCCACTCAAACCACTTTTCACTACGTTGAACGATATCTACTACAGGCATAATGCCCTCCTTAAATTTTAAAAATATAAGGGTGCATCACGCCTATAAGGGCAGGATACGCCCTTATTGGGTTGGATAAATTTATTCAGCAAACTCTTTGTTGAACGCTTCGTTAAGAGTGCTTAATGCATACTCTAACGTTGCGCCATCATAGCGTTCTTTGAAACTATCTTTTGTTGTGTCCCATGCGCCGGTATCCACAGTAAATGACACCATCTGGTCAATCATATTGACATCCTTAGATGCCAACATGCCAAATTGTGTTTTTACAATGTCATCTTCACTAGATTGAAAATGGCTAGTTGCATTGGCTTGTTGAGTCGGTGTGTTTTCTTCATCAACAGGGACGTATTGAGCATCTTCAAAGGTATCAAAATCAGCTTGATTCAAGTCACTCATCAGTTCTGATTGTGCTTGAGGTTTTGGTAAAGGCTGAGTTTGTTCTTCGAACTCGATGGACTGCTTTGTGGTTGCTTGGCTTTGGCTCTCTATGATTCGACTTGCTTCGTCTTCGTCATAAATACCCACGTAACCTAATGCTATACGAGCAGTTTGGATCATTGCCTTATGGCGCAACATGCGCTTTGTATGGCTTTTCCAAGGGTTGTTATAGTTTAAGCTTCGGAATACTTCATCGAGGTATTCCCGCACTATCGTTGGACGAGTTCTATCCTTGCGGTAAACGATGCATTCACACCACTCAGGACACTCTTTGGCATTAGGCATTGACACCTTTTCAGATGAAAACCTAAATTCTAACCCATCAAACTGAGGATGAGTGTTTATGATCCGTGACCATCCATCAACACCAACAATTGGAATTATTCCATTGTTTTGGTCGGGGAAAGCGTAGATCTCTTTAGTGAAAGGGTTCAAACCGTATTGGTCTGCCACAATCAAAAGAGCCATCATTTGTTCATTGGTAGGTGCATCGCCGTTGCGTTGCTTAAAGGCTGTAGATTTCAGTGTGTCCCAAAAACCTCTTGGATCTACACCAAACTTCTCAGCAATTTTCCCGACCAACTTCTTTTTGTTAGCATCTTCCTTTTGTGTACTTTGAGTTTGATTACTTGTTTGAGGATGTGTCATTTGTAACTCCAAAGACGGAGCTACACCCATAGGGACATAGCCCCATCGGGTTTGATTTAAAGAAAGCTAACCAAAAATTAGCCTCGTGCTACGACAACGTGACCATTTAGAACGTCTGTTGTCATTGGGTAATGGATACCTTTCTGTTTACGAGCGTAAGCAGGGATATTCATTAGTTCTGCGCCAGAGATTGCTTTTGCCTGGTTAGCATTTGCGATCCGCTGTTCTACTTCGTCTTTAGTCATACGAACGTTACGTTTGATTTGAGATGAAGAACGGTTAAGGAGCAGTTTGCCAATTCGAATAGCGGCATATGCAATAGTTACGGGAACTAAAACAAAAATTGCCATTGCTACGAATTGAGCTGCTGAATCTGAAACTTTATACATTGCAATAATGAATGCACATACAAGTACAGATGTTAGCGTTTGTTGAGTTGAGTTCATGATTTACTCCAATTTTAAATAAAAAAGGGTAAATCTATGCCCCACTTTGGGTAAAAGATTACCCTTGGGGTTTGATAGGATTCCACGTTAAGCGGAACTATTAGGTTATGTCTTAAAAGCAGATTTTGTGGTGTCGCTGCTTTCGCCGCTTGCGCGATCTATGACGATTCTCGTCCGACATCGTACCGTTACCGGCAACCACTTTTTTGCCTCATAAAGAGGACTTAGTTTTGCTCCAAGTTGGAGCATTTAGTGAAAGTCCAAATAGGACTCTCGGCTAAAACTGAGTTAACAATATCATAGAGTAAAAAATTTCCAAATAAAAAAAGCGCACTCAAAGGTGCGCTACTGTTCTTGCTAAATTTGTCCAAATTATCAATTCATTGGACTTTAGAAGAAAGTAAGTTGAAGTATTTTTCAGACAGAATTAGCTCTTTGAAGTCTTCTATCCATGCTGTCTCATCTTCACAATTAGCCGATTCTTGTAACCCACGCCAGTACACATCTAGAGCTTCAGGTTCAGTCTGCATACCGTAAACAGAGAGCATGAATGGGTAGATCTTTGATTCTGTCATCAGCTTTTCTAAGTTCTCTTTACTCACTGGTTCGCCGCAAGATTCGTGTCGAATTGTCATAGCTCTTTCGGAAATTTCAGCGCAGCTCGGACAAGAGGATTGTAGAGCTTGCAGCTTCATATCGTATGACTCAGAAGCGTTCGCCTTGAACCCCACAGATAGAATCATAATTGCTGTTAGGTATACTGTTGAACCAAATTTCGTCATTGCGCGATCCTTTAGTTAGTAAACTTGGCTTTTAATTGCTGTGCAGACCACCCGCCATGAGCACGTTCAGCTCCTATAAACACGGTTGGTGTACCAGTCACTTGTAATTGTGCACCCAAGCCTCTGACCTTCTCAATCTGCTTTCTAGCTGTTTCCATGTGCGGTTGAAGCTTGTCTTTGTCGATACCGTAGTTTACTAAGATTTGGTCAATACCTTCACGAGTTAGTTTGCTGCCCATAAATGCATGGTGAATGTCTCCATACACTTCCGGCTTGTAGTAGAATACAGCCGTTGCCACCATCGCGGAATATGCAGATGTTGGCTGATTGGTGAAGATAGGATATTCCTTCACGATCACCTTGGCTTCAGGATCAATAGCAACAAATTCTTTTAGCGTTGGAGCCAAACGCTTACAGTACCCACAGTTATAGTCAACAAACTCAACCACTACATGCTTACCATTTGGATTGCCAATAAATGGATCGTTCTTGTCGTTGTATAAAGCATCCATAGAGGTTTCAACCTTTTTAGCTTCTTGGGCTTTAGTTGCTTGCTCTTGCTCAAAGCGATACTTAGCAAGGGATTTCACTACGACATCAGGGTTGTCCATAATATAGTTTTTAACGTCTTCAGCAGCGAACGAGGAAGGAGCCTGAAGCATATTGGTTTCAACATTGATCATTGCATCGGACAGCTTTGTTATAACTTCACTTTTTTCTTGTAGCGAGTTGTACAAAGTTACATTCGAAATTATTAATGCTAGGCATACACCACCTAGTCCGAGGTTGATTTTCTTCTGTTCCATTAAATATTGCTCCTGATCGATTAGTGCTTGGTAGACAAAACTTGGGAATTGGTCATTGTAAAGTCAGCTTGATTATTGTGTGACTTAACATTGTTAAGCGGATCTGACTGTGCAGGTAGCTTGCATAAGCTGAGTAAGAAATCAGTCACATCGCCTTTTGATTCGTGAAGGGTTTTTATGTTTTCGAATTGCTCTTTGCCTGAACACTGATCGTTTGAAACTAGTTCAACGTTGTCATTCAACTCAAAAGCAATAGATAGCGGGATATTTAGTTCGTTAGAATACTTTAGGATTTCGCCAATTTGATTGTTCAAATCATTGAATTTGTTATTTTTATCTAGTGTTGTCATTTAGGACTGCCCCCTTGTTTCTCTCTAATATCGAGTATATGAGGACAGTTAAAATTTCCTAAACGTGATTTATTCAAAAAGACTCATTTCACTGATAATTGGAGCTAGCTGCTCATCAAACGTGCTTAGGTAATGGTTGGTGCTGTTCAGGCTAGATTGACCTAAAAAGTCTCTTATTTTCTCGACAGTTACGCCCTTTTCAATCATTTTCTTAGCAAAGTATTTTCGCCACGAGTGAGTACCAAACGCATAGCCGAGCTTAAACTTTTCTTTTACTTTTGCGTGATGCCAGTTCGCACTTTGTACTGACATAGGGCGAGGAATGATAGTGCCATCGGGTTGCTTTAAGCTGCTTCTTGAATTGGCGAATAGAAGTTCGTCAGAACAACTTAGGTAGCGGCATTCTTCTACGATCTCTTTGATACCATCATTGATGTACACGCGCACAAGTGAGGCATTGTAAGCGGTGGCTCTATCCGTTCCTTCACGAGCAATCCTCATGTTGAAAGCTTTTTGTTGGCACAGATCGAAATGTTTTTTCCACTGACCAAATTCATCAAAGAAGTCCGAAAACTCTAGCCAAGAAGCATCACTGTATCGCAGTCCTGTAAGCGCACTCATTGAGGCGGTAAGACTTAGCAGTGGGCTGCGTTCATACAGTTCCTCAATAAGTGCTCTTGCTTCATCTGCACTCTTTGGCGGCTTCGTTGGCTCCTTTCGACGCTTTTTAGTGCCTTGCACCGTTAGCCCTAAATTGTCGCTGGATATATCAATTCTTTGATTAATACGCTTTGGTTGGCTCACCTTGCTACCCCTTCGCACACAAGTTTCAAAGTTTTAGTGAAACATTAAGTATGACATCGTCTAATTGCTCATCTAGAATAATAAGATATTAACCTATGAAACGCACATCCAAAATGACTGACCAAATAGAGAATGACCTACTTGATTCGAAGAAACAGGATCAAAAAAGTGACGCCGTCACCATACGAAAGCAGAGAAGTAAATTGTGGAGTGCGTTTTATGAAGATGAAAAGCAGTTTTATGCTTGGCTGTGTAAGAACGCAATAACTCTGCTCGATATCAACGCAAGTTCAGATATGTACGATGTTGAAGGTCAACCCGTTCCTTTTGGATATTCAATGCAGATTATGAAGGTTGGCATTCGTTACCGTCCACCGAGATTTATCAGAAAAATAATAACGTTTAGGGCGCTTGAGCTATTTGACGAATGCAAAGAGAGGCACAACGTTCTAACGGAACTTTATGATAAAGCGGTGTCTTTCATGAATGAGGATAGCAAAAAGCCACGATACCCTAATCGTTTCCCTGTGTTCTATGAGCGTGTGGCGCAAATAAACCACAGCCAAGACGATGCGTATAGTGCCAGGATTCTACCCGATGAAGGGCAATTTACCTTGTACTCTGGCAGTGTGGATGCGGAGTTGAATGAAGATGTCCATTCTGCATTTAAAGCTCATGGGTTTAATTCGGTTGAAACGACCTATGACAAATTTGGGGAACTAATGATTATTCGTGTTGCTATTGATGAGTTACGGCAGTATTTAGAGTGTTCCGATGATAGTCGCGTTCATGTAAGACATTTTACCGGCTCACAGTACACTTGCCGAATTAGCTTTGATAGCGGCGAAAGCAAGGCGGTCCGGTCTAAATTTGGTTTAATCGTGGTTCATCCTGATGATTGTCCTTCAATATATGCTACGCCGCCGAGAAAGAAACGGGCTGATAAACTTGAGTTGACCGCGAGACAGGTTGAGATGCCGGTTGATTTGGGGTTTCGAGTGTTCGTTACGGAGGGTTAGGTGCACTAATAAAAAAGGCGGGATTAGGGAATCTTATCAGATTGATGCCTGAGACAGCTCAAGGCACCATCGGGATTAGAGCCATCACAGATTAATACACAGGTGTTTTTATGAGGGATTTGGTCATTTCGAATGATATTTCTTCCATTGGAAGAAGGTCAGTTAGTGCCAACTCTTGTACATCCATCACCCTAACCCGTTTTATGTCCTTTATTCGGCGTTCGATTGTCCTAATATCAGCCTTGATATCAGCGACAGCATCATAGTTTTCAAGAAGCTTTGCTAATTCATAATCACACGTTCTCGTGGCGTGGTCGAAATGTAACAAAGCACACTCACATTGGCTTCTTTGCAGAAGTTCTATTTGAACGCATTTAATAGCGGCAGTCTTATTCGAGCAAAGAATCAGAACATACCCTTCGGCACCAAACCTCTCTAAATCGAGTGGTTGGCATGTTACAAGAACGCCAGATTGACCAAGGTTTTCGACGCAGATAGCAGCGTAGTTATAATGATTGTCCGGCATTATCCCTGTCATGCTGTTTTTCCGTTGTTTATGTATCTGATTCGACTGTATCTTACGTTCAACTATTTCCTAAATACACTTAACAAAGTTTAGCTATTTCACCTGTAGGGCAGGTTCAGCGTGTAAACAAATACCTTGTTCTCCCCTGACTTCTGCGAAGTACATCGATCTGATTTATGTCTATCTGGAAGGGTTCAGCTTTCTTACCGCTGACCAAAGAGAGGTACTTGATCTTGAATATGACCTGAATGCAGAACGCATGTAGAGCTGTAGAGCTGATGTCTTCTACCGTTAACTCAACATGTCCAAGAGGTTCATCTAGCTCAATGTTTTGGTAAAACACTTGCTCTAGCTTTTCCATGATGACCCCTGCCGAACCGCAGCATGGTTCGTATATTTTCAGGTTGCCAGGTTTAGAGAATGAAGCGTCTTTATGTGGTTTATCCTGGTCGCTTTGAAGTAATCTAGATATGAGATAACCGACTTCAGGAGGCGTAGGATAGTAGCCTTGGTGTTTCGCATCTCCTTTGCAGAATTCTGAAAGAATGAACGCCAGCGGATCACTTACACCACTGTACATAAGGTTAGCGAGGATGTGACTAAGTGGTTTTGCTACCTCAATAAACTCATCCTCTTGCACTTCGCGTTCCGTAGGTTGATACAGTCCAGTGCATTCATACGCCCACTGTGCCACAAACAATTGTACCGCCTTGCTCACATCATAACGGTAGCGCCACTTTTCAATTAAATCGAAAGCCTTCTTATATTCCGACTGGATCTTCATGCTAATGTCCATTTGTATGTAATAAGCTAATAACTTATTACATACAAATGATTTCCAAAGATCTTTGAGAGGAATATGGAGTTACACTCTTAGCGTACAATATTTTCCGAATCGTCGAGTGACCCCAATAAGTGCCATACTCGTTTCCCCTAAACTCCCATTGTGCTTATGGTATGCTAAACAACACGGTAAAAATCCGTGATGTGTGTTTTTTCTCGATACAAGGAAAATGCACATGCATAAATCAAATGCAAGCCAGCAATAGAGGGAAAATCGAAGCTATGGCTAAAAATACAATGATTGAGCAGCTTTGTACGGCTGGAAAAGTTTTAATTAGTTTGATGGCAGTTCGTGAGCCAATTGATAGCCGATTTCATATTGTTGTCACCACTGGCGTAAATGGCATCACAATAACGCTAAATGAAAATGAGTTTGAACTAACCAATCAACGCATTGAGTTTTTAAATGGCAGTGGGAACATCGCGCTAACAGAAAGCGAGTTTGAGACAGTTAGCGGCTGGTTTAACGCATACAACACTAAGTAACGGAAATTACGGGGAAATGAGCATGGCATTTAGAGAAGAAGTTGAAGTGTTGCTATTAACTGAATCTCATGTAGTTGAGCACATTAAAGGCGTTGAACTTGAGATTGTCAGCGACAAGCTTATATCTCACACAGAGACAGAGTTTAAAAATTTGCACACGCATAAACTTGAACTGTCTTTCGATGCAGCAGAGGCGCTTTACATCAAACTTGGTCAACGACTAAAAACAGCACAAGAAATGGTCGAAGACCATTCGGCAATCATCACCGAGTAATGAGGGAGTTTGGATGATTTGGAAAGCATGGCTGCAACTCGCAACAATAGGTCTGATGCTCTAGCACAACGCAAAAAATTCGCGGCATCATTGACGAAGCGGCAGAAATATCCAATGACGAACTAGCAGACGCAGCCGATGGATTGATTCAGACCTCGATAGATATGTCTAAATACCAGCCAGGGGAGTTTCCTGTAGTGCCTCTTTAAGCTGACCAAGAAAGCAATCAGGGTGTTCAAATTGGACACCCTGTTAGGGGGTTTGTGCCCATTTCAGCGAAAAGTTCAATGTAAGCTGCTAGCCCTTTATTTATAAGGGCTAGCAGATATAGCTTGTTTTTAAATACTTCTCTTAAGCCACCAGTTCGATCATGCTATCCTCTCTCCAAGGCTCTAAGTTCTCAAGCAGTTTCTCTAGAACAATATTTTCTTTCTGAATACTAAAGGTGTAATTACCAGCAAGTTGGATATGACGCCATGCGACTGGAGATAAACCCGCTATCAGATTCACCACGTCCTGATTACCTTCTTGCTCAAACTTCTCAATCAGATTGGATAGTAAGGCCGAGTTATAATAAATGATGCAGTCAGAACAAGCCCCAGAACTGATTAACGCAATCAACGCTCATGGTCTATTCATCGCTGAGATGAAAGAGTGGAATGCTAAATCGAATCAAGCTCATATTTTAGTCCATCCTGCTTAAATCTTTTCATTCTAAACCAAGTGGTCGCTCGCCTGATTTTCAGGAGCACTATCGATAGAATAAAGGCCCTCATTCTGTTGTGATATCACAACCTTTACTGTTTTCCTGAATTGATACTATTGAGCAAGTCTCGAAAGACAAAGATTGAAACTAACATTTGCCCCAAAGCAAGTTATAACCCCACAACCTCTTACTTCACCGAAGCGTTACTTGGCTTACTTTTCGTAATACCAGTTACTGTTTGCAGTCTCAGGGATGGTTAAATTTTAATACTATCCATGTTACTAGGAATTATGAGCTAGTTTATGGGGTTTGGTCAGCTAAGACTCATAAAACGCGGTGATCAGTGCTATGAGACTAAAACTGATTAATGCTGACTTAGTGAAAATGAATTTGGTTTAATATTGGTCATGGCTTTAATCGTTATTTAAACACTGTTATTGATAATCTAAGTTCATGCCCCAATTAATTATTTATGTTGATGCTAGCATTGGGAGCTAAATGAAATGGCAGTTCAAACTCACTTTATTAAATTTCACAATAAGATCAAGTTGACTAGGGAGAACTCGGATTACAAAGATGCGCGAGAAAAAGATTCAAGTATCATATCTCGACTAAGAACAGCGTTTTGTAGTGCAGGATATCCAATTATTGATGATTTCTTGCAGGGGTCCTTTTCGACAAATACAGCGATACATAGTCTAGACGGTGATTTTGACATTGATCGTGCGGTAGTTGTGGATTTTGATAACGCTCCCGATGATCCCGTAACTCTAAAAAGAAAGGTAAAGGAAGTTCTTGATAATAGAGGCTTTAGGAACGCAAAGATCAAAAAGCCATGCGTTACCGCTGACTACGCTAGCTTGAATCTTCATATTGATATACCTGTTTACGCGAAAAATGGAGAAAGTTATAAATTAGCATTAGGTAAAACCAACTCCGATGCAGCAAATAGGCAATGGTCAGACTCAGATCCTAAGGGATTGAGAAACTGGATCAATGATACGAGCAGTTACACAGTCTCTCCTAACGATACCCAGCAACAGTTTATTAGACTTGTGCGTTACATCAAACGATGGCGTGATCACAAATTTTCAGAAGATGTCCGCAGAAAAGTCTATTCAATCGGGCTTACGGTAATAATTAAGCAGTGTTTTCAACCTTGTTTTGATCAAGAGGGTAAGCCTGATGACCTCAGCGCGCTTAAAGGGACTGTAGATAGAATTTTAAGTAGTAGCTACTTCCATTTGGTAGGTGTGAGTAAATACAAAATATCTGTGATGCTTCCAGTTACACCAAGAATAGATATCTTCGCTAACAGTGGTTCTGACACTGGAACTCAACTTCAGAACAAGTTTGTAAACCTGCAAACTAAGTTGGGAGAGGTTCAAAAGGAAGTAGATGAACGTAAACAGTGTGAGATATTGAACAAACTGTTTGGTGCAGATTTTGAAGTTCCCGAGAACTCTAGCGGCTCTAAAAGCTGCTTAGCTGCTTTCTCCAGTGCAGGCGTGGTTGGAACCTCACAAGGGGCGTAAGAATGGATTCCGTGATAGAGCACCTAAGGTCTCTTGGCTACAACGTATCTCTGACTGCTGAGAAACATAGCATAGTTGTATCTTGTACAATTGCTGGAAAGAACTTTTCTCTAGCTCACAGAGTGAGCGAAGGTTCTAGTCACCCTCTGTCTTTACCCATCTTTTTTATCTTGAATGCTTCACAGCATATGCCGCTAGCTCATGTGATTTTGTTAGAGAATGATTTTGGGCTTGAAGGGGGCTCTGAACTAGGATTTATTTGTGTTGGAGACCATGAGTCACTGTCAATTAACTTTGATCGTCCAGAGCTAGTTTTTGAGGCCTCTTTAGAGCGACACATATCGATGTTAACTAAAGCCATCTGTTATCCAGCATGGAATCGAGAGGAGTTACTACGAGAGTTTAAAGCGAACTGGAGCAATGTAGCTCTAAATAAACAGTATGATTTGGTGTTGCCACCAAATTTGCAGTGTAGTCAGAGTCTTCAGTTCACTGTTAAAGCACCTATGCCAAAGAAAAATTTTGGAGTTGATTCACGTTATATTGGAGTTAGTGCTGAAGACAAACCGGGCAAATTTTCAACGCTAGTAACTAATTCTGCGCTGTCAGAAAAAAGAAACAAAGCTGGCGATGCTGTGATACTTCCTCTCAACACTTTAGATCCGGCTCCATATAAGCAAGATGGATTGATTGAATGGTATTTGAATACGTTAGAAGGTCTCGAGGGGGAAGTTTATTCCTTCTTTAAGGCAAAAGCCCAGTTTCGTAGAAACCAGTTCTGGTTAGTTTTTTGTGCGGATACACCTTCTGGTATTACTTGGTTTGGACTTCACTTTAAGAACAAGAAGAAAGGAAAACGTTCGTCACTTCCTATGAATCTCGATGCTTTTGAAGCATGGGAGATCCATGCTATATCGGTACTACCCTATAGCAGAGACTTTGTGGCACCGAGAGGTGGTGCAGCTTCCGGCTTAAAAGATAAAAAAGTGCTTCAAGTAGGCTGTGGTTCGGTTGGGGGGCAGTTGGTTAGACAACTAGCATCCTCTGGAGTCGGTCAAATTCATATTTGCGACCCTGACTCTTTCGAAATTGAGAATCTTTATCGACACTGCATTCCCGAATTCCTTACTGGTTATTCTAAAGTTCTCGCTATGAAGAGCCAGATCGAATCTCAATACCTGTGGTGTGATGTTGAGGCTTACTCGTCAAATCTAGTATCTCTTCATGACAAAGGGATACTAGAGTCTTATGACTTAATTGTTATCGCAATTGGTTCTCCAACACATGAAAGGTTCTTTAAGGATTATCTTGAGAAAGAAAACATCAAGGTATCAGTAATTTACACTTGGCTAGAGGGGTATGGAGTTGGAGGACATGCGATACTAGACTGTTTTGGTAAGAGTGGTTGCTTAAAATGTGCTTACATAGATTATTCTACTGGTGAGTACGGCCTTTCTTCGAATCTAAACTTTATTGAAGCGGGTCAGGAGTTGACAATAAACCACGCTGGTTGTGGTCAGAACTTTTTGCCATATAGTTCTAATTGTTCAACTCAAACTGCACTTGTCGCTTCGGACCTTGCAGTAAAGTTCCTTCTAGGAAGGTTGACTGAATCCTCTAAAGTAAGTTGGAAAGGAGACGACTTCGATGCTACTCAGGCAGGAGTAAAAACCACGTATAGATACAAGTCTTTTAGCAATTCTTTATCAGTAGAGTCGCTATGTGAGGAAATTTGTGATTGCGGGGGCATTTTGTGTGACTAAGTTACCCGATAGTACTCTATCCCTGCTCCTTTACGATGAAGTTGTTCTCAAATGGAAGGAACATCAACAACTTAAGAAGGATGACAGAGAAGCTTGTGGCGTGTTGATTGGTGGCTACGATACCAATAAATCACTTTACATTGTATCTGATATAACTACTCCACTTCCCGAAGATATAAGAAGCAGGACTGCTTTTAGAATGCTTGATAAAGGGCACCAAAAAGCGGTCGATAGTGCTTTTGAAAATAGTGGAGGAAAGAAAATATACCTTGGGACATGGCACACCCATCCAGAAGTTCATCCTGAACCATCATCTGTTGACATAGACGATTGGAAGAAGTGTATGAAGCGTAATGAAGGACGAAAGTTATTTTTTGTTATTGTAGGTCAAGAGAGCTTTCGGATATTTGTATACTCGGAAGTGGAGTCTGGTTTTAATTTGTTAATGACACGGAGCATTAAGTAGTGGAGTTCCTTAAAGATTTGGGGTACAGGTTATTGCATTGGGGTGATTTGCTGTTCAAATGGTACACTAGGCCCAGAAGCAAACTATTTACAATCGGCAAATTTCTAGTTGTGAGCGGGCTTAGCTCAATAGGTGTAACAGCTGCACTCAAGATAGCCCTTAAAACTCCAGATGGGTATGAGTTAACCGCGTCATTCACTGAAAATGACACAGGTACTTTCATACTCTTAATATCTAGTTGCTTCGTTATCATTGGTTTTTTACTCATCATGTATGACGCCTTGCAAACTGTCAAAGATAGTGGCAAAGCGAATGATATTCTCGTTGAGCACATTGCTTTGTTTAAACCACTAAGCTCATCTTTTTTGTCTACAGTGACGAAAGCTAAAGGAAAGGTACGATGTGCAAAGATAGATTTATCTGAACACTATAAAGATGGTGTTTTGTGTGATCCTTCAGAAGCAGTAAATGACACCCGAGTGATGCTCAAAAAAGCAGTTGCATCCCTATCAGATGCAACTGGAAACGAATCTGCCTCTATCCATTACGGTGGTACTCCTCCCGTCTGCCTCGGTTTTTACTCTGGCTTCTTCATCGGTAATACAACAAGTGTGACGTTATGGGATTACGATCGAGATTTGGAAGAATGGCATTGTTTGAATAGAAGCTTCGATAGTAATCAGCCAATTATAGATGAGTCTGACTACGAAGGAGCGCAAAATGATGAAGTATGTTTAATCTTTAGTATTTCTTTCGACATAGAAAAAGTTGCTCGAGAAACAACAAACACAAGTTCCATTGTCACAATAAGAATGCCTCAGATTGGTCACGATAATATGTCCAGCTTGTCCAAATTGACTAAGTTTAAAAAGGAGTTTAGGTTGCTTCTAAACAAGTTTAATCAGGATGGTATTGGGAGAATCCATATATATTGCGCAGCGCAATCCTCGTTTAACTTTGCTATGGGGCAACAGATAACTAGAAATCACCCTGAGTGTATTGTTTACGAATTTGTTAATGGTGCGACTCCTCCATACCCTTGGGGGCTTAAATTCAATAATAAAGGCTCTCCGGCACCAATAGTCGTGGAAAGTGCGGTTGCATGAGATTTTGACTACAAAACTGAAGCTGAGCCATACCTGAGCTAATTCATGATTTTCTAAATTAGTAGAATCACTGACTCGTTTGTGTCCAGAACCTTCACATTTGGCATGGATACTTCGTGTTATCACCTATTGTTTACGTAAAACCATATACATATCATTCGACTAATTATTGACCCTACTTTCATATTAGATGTATGGTCAGCAATGTTTCCTTTGATTGGATTAACTATATGAAAGAATGGAAAAAATGGCTAAAGGTAGCTGTGGTAATATTGACATGTGTATTGGCATCACACTGGTTTGTTACTACTAACCCGTTTAAATTTTCTCTTCAAGATGTCAGGGATGTACTCAAACAAGTATTTGTTTATTCATTTGCTGCTGGTGTAGCGATATTCGGTTATTGGTGGACTCAAAGAGAGCAAGACAGAAGGCATGATGATCAACTTTATGAAGCTCGTTGGAATAAAACATTAGATATCCAATTGGAAGCCTTAGAAAAGCTTTCAAGCGAACGTGTGGAGCTTTATGGCGAACTTAGGCAAGTTTCTAAGCTCTATCTATATCAGTTCATAAAAGACGATGAGTTTAGGGATTTGAAGCAGTATGATTTCGAGAAGCAGATTAGCTGGCAATCAAACCATACATCTTTTTATCTCAGCCATGATGATTTTTATCTTATGGACATTATTTTTGAAATGAGAGTAGCTATCGATGAGTTGGAATCTTATTGTGATCAAGTACTCCCACTTCCTAAAGATGCAAGTGAAAAGTTGGTGGAGCTTGTAGCGCTTTCGATAAGGCAACACTTCAATAAGATATTGAGATTAAGCCTAGTTTTAGATTGGGAGATAGGCTGTTTGATTGAGGGGAAGGTACGTGATAGGTATGACCTAGATCTAGATGATGACAATCAATGGGATAAGTACGATGACACTGAAACGTATCTTGAGTGGAAAGAGCAGGTATATAAGCAGCAGAGGGAATTAATAGGGCTTACAAATACTAATGTTATTCTTAATGAGAGAGACTATGCTGAACGTGATAGTCGTGAGGACAAAGTCTAACCAACGCATCCTCACTGAAAAAATGCGTACTAACTCGCCATGTTTACCTTACATATTATAATTTATCACTTACTAACTTAGAAAAAGCTCTGAAAAGGTTTTGTCCAACGGCTTGTTGACGGGGTAGAGCATCGTAACGCAGAACTGCCCCATAATGTGTTTCAATGAGACTAAGCCTCACTTTCTTAGGTCGAATTTGACTTCGTTTTTCTCAACCTAGTACAGTGTCTGGTTGGTAGCCACTTAGTAGGGCGTTAGGCTAATCAGAGTAGGTATGATGAAGTCAAAAAAAGTAATAATTAGCAGATTCCAGAAACGTTACAATACGTATTTGCAGCTTTTGTTAGATATCCGAGGAGAGTTGGGTTGGAGCTTTAGGGATTCAGATAAGTCAGAGATGTTTACTGTACCATTTATACTAACTTTGGCTGCTGCGTTAGAGTGTTCTTTAAATGACCACCTAATTGAACACTTTGATGATGAATTTGGTGACTCATCCAAACAGCTACTTCCTGGTTTGCTGTCTATGAATTTCAAGGGAAAGTTAATAAACATCGTTCCAACGCTGACTCAGTACAAATATAAACTGAACACTAACCATAAGGTGTACGCCTTATTAGTAGAATTGATCAAACTAAGGAATAGTTTGGTTCACAACAAGAGCGACTATGACGAAAAAGAAATTTCTATCCATAAAGATGAAAGTGGTCAAGTTCATGGTTTGAACTACGAAGAACTCAAGAGCTTTACGAAAGTAGAGCATGACTATAGTTTTGGCGTCAAAGCCGATGTTGGAGCGATACATGATGCTGTAGAGCAGTTTCATGAATTATTCCTAGAGTGCTATCGAGATAAAGCCTTCACGGGAAACGACTTAATTATTCCGTTGGTGGCAAATGACCAAATAAAATTAGTGTTTGCAGATTAGCCTAACAAGTCTTTAAGGTTTCAAGATACTTTTTCTAATTAGCTAGAAGCGGTTTAGAGTCATAAAGCTAACTCGTTTATGTCCAAAGGTGTGCTGACGGGGTATGTAACACGAAATTGCCCCATTTCGTGCCAGATATGTTACTCATTCACATACTGTTAATGCATATTTGCCCTACTAAAAATTATCCGAATGTAGTAAAACACGCAATATGTTAGGGGAATGAATATCTGAGTATCAACGCTTAACGACAAGTGGCTTCTCTCTTGAAATTGGGGAAGCCGTTCATATAGGCCCTCGATTATCCTGTTATGAGTGATGAGGAGCATATACTTAGCTGCGCATTATATGGTAACTTACGCGCTTATTGCCTCATGTTAAATCAATCAGTTAAATCGGACTATGCGATTACATTATTTGAAGTTTGGTTGGTGGAACGTATCACTAAGTCCTCCAAGAGCTAAGAGCAAAGGTAGTCCCGAAAACTATCAATCTATAAGTCGAATTTTAGAAGAGATTCTTATAAAACATGACCTGTCTCTGATAGGAGTATGTGAAGTCTCGTCGCATGATATGGACCAAATTCAAATCCACTTGCAGGGAACTCCCTATAAGGTTCTATCTTTGGATCACAAAGTGGGTAAAACGAGATTTGATGCTGCTGTCATATATGACCCTCAAAAAGTAAGTGTTTCTGACTCAGTGGACTTAGCGAGGTCTGAACGAGATCAGGTAATTAAATTAGGTCAGGCTCTTCAAGTTGTCGATTTAAAAGAAGGTGATAAGTTTAAGTTAATTCTGTGTCATTGGGCTAGCAGGATAAGTTCCAGCGGAGAGTCTAAACGAAAACTCGCTGCTCAAGGTTTATACGATGCTTTAAGGGATATGATGCGCGATGATGAGCACATCATTATTATGGGGGATTTCAACGCTAGTCCATATGATAGTGTGATGCTTGAAGAACTAAATGCTACGAGGTGTCATGAATCAGTTAGAAGACATCCGACGGCATTGTTTTACAATCCTTTCTGGCGAGCATTGCCATCAAAAGAAGTCTACAACTATACAATGAGAGATTCCCAATATTTTCCATCTGGCTCACATAGGTACCAAGACCCGCATGGTCAGTATTGGCATACTTTCGATCAAATATTGTTTTCAGGGAACTTTCTGGGCCAAAGTGAGTGGCATTTGAATGAGTCAACAACAAGAACGCTGTTTGATGAGCCTTTAGAATCTAGTATTCTAGATAAGACATCCATAATTGATCACTTACCAGTTGTATGTGAGATAGTTAAGCACCCACGAGGTTGATATGAGTTTTAATTTTAAAGAAAGCTTGGCCAAGGGGCAGGCTAGTGCATCTCTCGTAAAGAAAAATCAGAGGGAACTTGACGATCTCTACGAGGAGCTGACTAAGACGTTGAGTGAACACTTGGGGTTTGAAGTTAACTTGTACGATAGCCCTGAGTATAAAGGCGTGGACTCGAGCAACTCTATCGCAGCGTCTGTTGCACTATTTAATGCTTGGGCCACACCAGAAAGGGTTGCAACAGGATATACAATACTTTTGTTAGGAGCAAAAGATACAAGTGTTGATAAAGTGACTCTGTTTAAATATAAAGAAAGTGATGATGTTTATCCCGTCACAGTACTTATAAACAAAGACAAAATGCTCTGTTATAGTCAAGAAGAGTATGCAGCCGCAATAAGTAAAGTCCTTGAGAACTCAAGGCTTAATTTAGAGTTGATAGAGTTTAAATCTAAAGTAGAACAAGCATTGCAAGAAAGTTCGAAAGATTCTGGACCAGAATAACCTTTAGGTGACACCGAGGCATCCCGTCATGGGGTGACTCGGTGCTGGTTACTTGAAGCAGATAACACTTTAGGTTTAGTGGTTAAGGCGTTATGCGAAACCTATGTACAGCGTTGCTCACCGTAATAGGTCGTTATCCATACTTTTCCTAATATCTACCAGATCAAATAGAGCTAACTGACTAACTAATTTCTGTCCAAAAGCGTTTTCTTGATGCACTCCATTGACAATCAAGCCCGTATTGCCTCGTAGCGAAGTGTTATATAAGCGTTATCGTCGGTTGCTCTGTTTTAAGCAGGGTGTACTAAAATATGAGCCTGATGTATCTCTGCGTTCCACTCTTTCATTTCAGCAAGGAACAGGCCGTGATCGTTAATCGAATTAATTAGCTCCGGTGCGCGATCTAACTGGATAAGCATCGACAGTGGTGTTACTTGGTTGTGTTCTTGGTCAAAACCGTGCTCGACTTGCTCCTCTAACATGTAAAGAATACCAGGCTCCGCTTCGCCACCTTCTTCAAATAATCGTGACTCGATACCTTCTTCGTCATAAAGGTGTACGAGTAGGTTATAGAGCTTTTCAGCCCCGACGAGTTTCGTTTGATTCGATTGTGCGCAGAGTTGATGTAATCTCATTTCTAGGTTTCCGCCTTTTTTTCTCGCTACGCTGAGCATCAGTTTGATGTCTTTTTTGATATTCGATAAGGACTTATCGTTGAGCTTTGGCTTGAGGTATTTTATCAAAATTTCATTGCGCGTTGTGACTGGAACAAAACGGGGTGATCCTGATACTTTACACAACAAATGGAGCAAGGCGTGGGTAATAACGTCATGTAGATTGTGGTAGTAGTCAAAGTCTCGTTTGATTTGCATAGCCAAGATAATTTTGTGGTTTGATTGTTAGGATATGGGGACTCGTTGTTATTTATCAATCACAATACTGACTCAGGAAGAAATTTTCCTTATTTCTCGTTATTAATGAATTTCTAATATTCGATTTTCCGAAAATGATAATTGTCCAGAGACGTGCTAGAGCTGTAAGGTAATAGCTGTGCTTCCCACATAAAAAGTTCGCTACTTTAATGTGAAAATTAAGATCTTTCCCAACCAGCCCTCCTCCAAAGCCCTTATAAATAAAGGGCTAACGGCTTACATTGGACTTTTCGCTGAAATGGGCGCAAAACCCCTGTTATTATCCATTGCCCCGTTAATACTAAGATAAACTCAAACCAAAATGCCCAGTGTTGATAATCACTATCGCACAATTTATTAGTTAACTTTATCTAAGAACAAGTCAGGCACGAGTGCACGAGGAACCTTCACTTCTCCTACGCTTTGCCCATCAGCCAGTTTTACTTGTTCACTTTCATGCGTCAAAGCAAACAAAGCAAACTGGATGACAACTAAGGAAAATATGAAATGGCAAGCTACATATGAAAGAAGCGACTTACGCCTTGAAACAAAGGATTTGAACAAAATTACGTAGTTTATAACCATCAAATATATTGCGCATAAACAAAAAACCACGCCTATAAACGAGTACAAATACTTTACGACTGTTATCGTGGATGATTCATACAAATTCACCACACCCGCATAGAACAAAACACCGCAGTATAGAAAGTTTCGAATCCCATCAAAAACTTCTTTGACACTATCTTTATCATCGTACCACTTTGACACCTGATTACTCCCTAAAAGCTATTTCTTTTCACCTTTTGAGCTAGCAAGGTAACATTTTGGCTGCAGCCGGTCATATTGTTTCGCTCGAACGCTGGAAATGATGATTATGGACATTGTTCAACAGGAACAATGGTAACTGCCTTGTTTTCGGGTTGCTTTAAGCTAAACTGTCAAACACAGCAATCAGTTATTTACCTATTAATTATCAATAACTTATATCAAAACACACTTCAAAAACGTGAAAACCAAATCTGTAAAACTGTTTAGTATTTAAGATTTATTATAAATCTGAGGCTTTTCACGCGTAGTTAGTAAAATAACATAGAAAATATCACGTGTTACAGCGTCACATAACATTTAAACTAGCACGTTTGGTGACAGCGTAACTACATGCACGCTCATTATTTAAACGAAATGTATTGTATATGAGTATGAGTATCAATATCATCATAACGCTCCTTGGTTATTCACACTCATTGATATATCTGTCAGACAAATAGTTTCCAAACCATGTTTAAAAATATAAACACGCTAGTATTAAAGTTAATTATCTGCGGTTCTTTCATGCTTCCATCTGTGATGTTTATGTTCTATAAAGTTTCGTTTGGAACACTAACCATCTTATTTGTATGGTTATCTTTGATTGGATATTTTGGCTTTAAAGCATTTGAAAATCATATAATTAACAGAACACTAAAAAGTGTCCATGTGCAAGTAAACGCAATGAACCATACGATTAATGAGGCAATTATTTCTTCTTCTAAGAAGAATGAGAAAATAAATTTAGCTGATTCCTTATCTATAAAAGAATCACTATATTCTATTGCCTCAATCAGTCCCTTCAATAATAGCCCTTCCATGATTTACCATAGTGTAGAACCATTGTTATCGGTTACATTAAATGAATACGGTACTCTGGCAAATCATTACGGCATTAAGTTCGATTACGACTTCTCCGCAGACTCAAAGATTCGGGTAATAAAGCTATGCCCAAGCACTCTAAACAAGGTATTGAGTATTGTCCTTTCAAACGCCATTAGCGTGTCAGGAAAAGGAGATCGAATAAGAGTGATGACAAGACTATCTCAATCCCACTACTCAGTTATTGTTGTGGACGATAGTTCAGGGATAACCCCCAAAACGCTTACAAAGATAGAAAATAGAGAAACGCTATCTTGCGGAAGGAGAGTCGATATTCATAATCGAATCCATTATGGATTGGGACTGATATCTCTTAAAAGGCTGGCTAATGGAAGGGATATATCTATTCATTCAGACCTAGTAGACTCAAAGCACTGTGTAGTTATTAACATAAAGAGATGAATTTCAGCTATTGGAAAATCCAGATGCTCTAGTTTTTGAACTAATGAACGGAAATATAAATAAGAGCCTATCCCAAAAGGAATTATCGTATAATATAATGAATAACGATAATTTCTGAGGGCAACGTATGGCAGGCAACAAGTGGCAAATCAGTGATGAACTCTGGGAGAAAATGGCTCCTCTCATCCCGGAGCATAAAACTCACCATCCTCTGGGTACGCACCGCAAGCGGGTTGATAATCGCGCTGCAATGAACGCCATCTTCTTCGTACTCAGGACGGGTTGCCAGTGGAATGCGCTGAATGCCACCGGTATATGCTCGTCAAGCTCTGCTCATCGCCGATTTCAGGAGTGGCGGGATGCTGGCGTATTTGAACG
>NZ_JAWPOT010000398.1:0-626 GCF_033344415.1 Vibrio sp. 1727 | reverse complement strand
ATTGCAATCGGCGATAATGTGCTGAAAAAACCGTGTGCGACAGAGCTGATGCGTTTGAACAAGAGCTTTATTGTTAAGCGTTCTGCAAAAGCTCCACGAGAGATGATGAAAGCGCTTGGACAGTTGTCTGGCTACATCAAACACTCGCTGGATACGGGTAACTCTATTTGGATTGCTCAAAAAGAAGGGCGCGCAAAAGACGGTAACGACTTTACAGATCCTGCGATCTTAAAAATGTTCCACGTTGAAGGTCGCAAGCAAAAGGTCGCGTTTGGCGAGTACATGCGCTCGTTAAAAATTGTGCCGGTCTCGATTGCTTACGAGAACGATCCATGTGACATCGCTAAGGCAAAAGAGCTATTTGAGAAAGCAGAAAACGGCCGTTATGAAAAAGGCGAGTTTGAAGATATCGAAAGCATCATCCAAGGCATTGTTGGTTACAAAGGCCGTGTTCATGTGGCATTTGGTGACGTGATTGAGCAAGAGTTTGAAACGCCAGAATCGCTAGCGAATGAAATCGACCGTCAGATACACGAGAACTATAAGTTGTATCCGATCAACTTGCTTGCTGCAGGTCGTGAAGATTCAAGCATTATCACAGAAGCGGTGAAACGTCAGCTTGCTGA
>NZ_JAWPOT010000397.1:0-627 GCF_033344415.1 Vibrio sp. 1727 | reverse complement strand
GCGAATTGGTTCTGGTGATCCATCACCATTCGAATAAGTTGAAATACCAACATAAACAAAAGGAGGCTATCAGCCTCCTTTTTCATTATTTATACTTGAGCAGTGTTTACGCCGAGTAAAGATGGCTTATGCGAATTCGAAAATGTCGATACCGTGGTGTTCAGCATAGTTTATGTAAGCTGAATTAACGCCATTTAGCGTGACTTCTACGTTGTATTCTTCGTTAGAGAATACTGCCCAACCACATTCGTTGTAGCTAAGGGTCAGATCATCCGCCGAATCTAAGAAAGTATCGCGAATGCCATCACCATCTGTATCTTTACCCAAATCAAAGACCAGTTTGTCGTGGAAAATATTAAAGTCGAGAACATCGGCTTCTATCTCAATGTCATTGGAGGATACCGGTTGATCAGGAACGCCAATCGCCAGACGGTTGGTAAAGACAAATGTGTCGTCACCACAGCCCCCGCTCAACACTGACTCGCCATCGCCGACCACAAGCGTATCGTTACCCCAGCCCCCACTGAGGAAGTTGTTGCCTGAATAGTCGAAAATAACGTCATCACCGCATCCACCGAACAATGAATCATTACCTAGACCACCTGAGATGAAGTCATTCCCAAAACC
>NZ_JAWPOT010000396.1:0-627 GCF_033344415.1 Vibrio sp. 1727 | reverse complement strand
GATAATTGCGTCCAGTGTCGATTTCGCTTCTTTTACGCAAGGGGTCAGTAAGCGAGAACGGCAGCTAAATAAACGTTCATCAAACAACGGAACGTGATGCTCTCCTCGTTGGCGATCCAATGTCGCGGCTTGATTCGCCATGTGTTCTAAACTTTGCGAAAGTTGTTCGATGTTCATGATAAACCTACAAACCAAGCGTCATAAGCCAGCTTAATCGCCAATACGCTCACGACCGTGACAAAAACGGGACGAATGAACTTAGAGCCGAATCGAATTGCAGAATGCGCACCAACAAATGCCCCAGCCATTAAACACACACCCATTGTTAAGCCTAGCACCCAGTTAATATGACCTAAAATAGCGAAAGTAATAAGTGAGGTAAAATTACTGGTGAAGTTCATTGCTTTGGCTAAACCAGAGGCGAGCAATATATTGAGACGGTACAGCGCCATAGAACTTACAGTCCAAAACGCGCCAGTTCCTGGACCGGCTAATCCATCGTAAAAACCAATCGACAAACCTTGCAGGTACTGTTTTTTATGCAGCTTTGGGCAAGGCTCTGGTATTGGGCTTTGATGAGGGGAATGTGGCGTTTTGTGGAATACGGTATACAGCGCAGCGGCTAAT
>NZ_JAWPOT010000395.1:0-628 GCF_033344415.1 Vibrio sp. 1727 | reverse complement strand
AACTCAGACCACTGTTTAGCTTTGTCGATAGCAGTACGCAAAACAAATGAGCCAACTTCAAATATGAGCCCATTTTGCTCAGCCATGTGGATGAGCGCTTCGTTAGATACATCACCTAAAACGGGGTGACGCCAGCGTAATAGTGCTTCTGCACCTATCCATTTGTGCGTATGAGGGTTCACTTTTGGTTGGAAATACAACATCAAATCGTCATTACGTACCGCTTGGAGCAGATAACTTTCGAGCTGATTATGGTTGTTTAACTCATGCGTGTGGCTCTCACAGAAGTAACTGTAAGCTTCACCCGACTCTTTACATAGCAACATCGCGTAACAAGCATTTTGTAGAAGCTGTTTAGCACTGCTCGAGCGATGAGCCTGAACTACGCCAACGTAGGAGTGCAAATGCACTTCTGTGTCGTTGATGTAGAAGTTCCCCACGCTGATATTAGTGATTTTATCGAGCAGATTATGCAGTTTCGAATCAGCATCTTCTCCCCATAACAAAAGCACTAAGTCGTTTGAACTTGGGCGACCAGTAATGAAGTAGTTTGAATCGTTCATCCCAAGGCGCTTACGAAATTCTTTGAGGATCTCATCAAACGCTTCAAAGCCGTATCGAGTTTGTA
>NZ_JAWPOT010000394.1:0-628 GCF_033344415.1 Vibrio sp. 1727 | reverse complement strand
TGGGCACGGCGATATTCCAATGGCGGTTGATGCAGTAAAGCAGGGCGCATGTGAGTTTTTAGAAAAACCGATCAATCCTGCTGAGCTCTTAACACTAGTAAAACAGCAGCTTGAAACTCGAAGCAGCCAGGTGGAATTGCAGCTACAGGCGGAGAAATCTATTTCGCGCTCATTAATTGGTAAGTCTGCGCATATGGAGCAGATCCGCAAGCTTGTTGCCCAATACGCGTTACTGGACACGCACGTGGTGGTTTATGGTGAGTCGGGCACTGGGCGTCACAGCGTCGCGGGGTTAATTAAAGACATGATGTCTAAGAGTGAAGAAACGGAGTATGGTTCTTTTGCTCTCAGTGCAACCACAACAATGGATAGCATTGATGATGCCATCGACAAACAGCAGTCGTGTTTACTTGTGTTAGAGAACTTACCTGAACTGCCTGAAGAGGGGCAACGGCATCTGGCTCAATTGTTATTGGCGCGAGAACGTTGTGGGAAAAAGAATCTGCGTGTTGTAACGATTTTTGACTCAGAACCGGAAGCGTATATCACCAAAAATCAATTGCTGCCGGAGCTGTACTATCTGCTCAACCAAGGCGTGGTGCACGTACCGCCATTGCGTCAGCGCCCT
>NZ_JAWPOT010000393.1:0-628 GCF_033344415.1 Vibrio sp. 1727 | reverse complement strand
CACAGGCTCACTCCTTATTGATGAACTTGCAGTATACGCCCGAACACTTTCATATGAAAGCAGCCTGTGAACAGGGTCAATAAGCTAAGTCGCGTTAAACGGTAAGCTCAATACGGTTGCCATCTGGATCTAATACGCAGCTTTCGTAATAACCATCGCCAGTGTATCTCGGCCCGTCAATCCTTTGATAACCATCTTCCACCAAGGTTTTGGTTATTTGGTCAACGGCCTGCTCTGATCCTAATGCGAAGGCAAAGTGTGCCAACCCTGTTACTTGCATCGAGTGAGAGTTTTCACAGGTGGTCACTCCTTCCATCGACATCAACTCCAATCGAGCACCACTTTCAAACGAAAGAAAGTAAGACGAAAAGTGCTTCTTTGGATTGTGGTATTTATCGTTGGATACGGCGTTAAAATATTTCTCATAAAAGCCTTTTAGCTCTTCCAAACGCTCTGTCCAAATCGCGACATGTTCTATTTTCATATTGGCTCTCTTCGTAAGTATTTGTGATTCAATAATTGCTGGCATTGGCATCAAATCTAACGAGGACGACTTGAATGAAAAAGAGAGCAAATCACTGCAACCTTGTTCCTGTTTTATGGTAGGAGTTGTGTTTGCATGACGGTG
>NZ_JAWPOT010000392.1:0-629 GCF_033344415.1 Vibrio sp. 1727 | reverse complement strand
CTGACCAAACCTCTGCGCATGACCCACTAAATGGTTACCTACCACAAGGCTGGAGCATGTCTCACGCAGCAGAAATGCGTCTGCAAGATGAAGCCGCTGTTGTAAAAGCAGCGAAGAAATCCATGGCAGTACAAGTGCAAGCGATGCTTGATCTGCAAAGCCGTGGCGCGGCGACTCTCGATTACGGTAACAACATTCGTCAGATGGCACTGGAAGAAGGCGTAGAAAATGCGTTTGATTTCCCAGGCTTCGTTCCAGCTTATATTCGTCCTTTATTCTGTGAAGGCATTGGGCCTTTCCGTTGGGCAGCTCTATCAGGTGATCCAGAAGACATTTACAAAACCGACCAAAAAGTAAAAGAGTTGATTCCTGACAACCCACATCTGCATAACTGGTTAGATATGGCGCGTGAGCGTATTCAGTTCCAAGGTCTTCCGGCTCGTATTTGTTGGGTAGGTTTGAAAGATCGTGAGCGCCTTGGTCAAGCGTTCAACGAAATGGTGAAAAATGGTGAGCTGAAAGCTCCTATCGTTATTGGTCGCGACCACTTAGATTCAGGCTCTGTAGCAAGCCCGAACCGAGAAACAGAAGGCATGATGGACGGCTCTGACGCAGTATCAGACTGGCCA
>NZ_JAWPOT010000391.1:0-629 GCF_033344415.1 Vibrio sp. 1727 | reverse complement strand
TTGATCGTGATCGATCCTGGTCATGGTGGTGAAGACCCTGGCTCAATTGGTCCATCTCGTCGCAAGTATGAAAAAGACGCGGTACTGAGCATTTCTCGTAAGCTTGCAGCGCAACTTGATGCGACGCCGGGAATCAAAACGCGCATGACGCGTACCGGTGACTACTTTGTTAACTTAAACCGCCGTGTTGCATTTGCCCGCGAAAATGATGCGCACCTGTTAATCTCAGTTCACGCGGATGCGTTCACGTCACCACAACCTCGTGGGGGATCGGTATTCGTATTGAATACGCGTCGCGCAAACACTGAGATTGCTCGTTGGGTTGAGAACCACGAGAAACAGTCTGAGCTGCTCGGTGGTTCTGGCAATGCATTTGTCACGAACACGAAAGACCGCAACGTGAACCAAACTTTGCTCGATCTCCAGTTCAGCCATTCGCAAAAAGAAGGCTACAAGTTGGCGACCGAAATTTTGGGTGAAATGGGACGCGTCGCGCATCTACACAACACCAAGCCAATCAACACTAGTCTGGCAGTATTGCGTTCGCCACAAATTCCATCGGTCCTTGTAGAGACTGGATTTATCTCTAACCCAACAGAAGAGAAACTGCTGTTCCAACGCGCGCACCA
>NZ_JAWPOT010000390.1:0-630 GCF_033344415.1 Vibrio sp. 1727 | reverse complement strand
TGGAATGAGACCGCATCAGATCAATCGCGACCAAGTACTCACAGCCGCCTAACATATCGTCAGGACGACATTCTGCACCATGACCATTCGCTAGTGCAAAGCGACCAAATTGATTGGCGCGTTGCTGAGCGATCCTGTCGGGAAACGCCAAGCTCAACACCAACGGCAATGCATCTTCATCCACTTCTCGAAGGCTAAACGTGGTATCGAGTTTATGCGCAAGAGATTGTGCGCGCTTCAATAACAACGATTTTTTCGGATGAGAACCGGACAACCAACGATGCAAGCTATGTGCGATATTCGTTACATTACGCTCTGGCTCTTCAATTAGGGCGACCGCCACCAAAGCGACATTTACCATCTTATCGCTGTGGGATTTCGATTTAATTAACATCGCTGCCGCGCGAGGTTCTACGCCCAAGTCATGAGCCTGCTTTCCTTCCGCAGTCAGTTGTCCTTGCTCGGTAATAAGCCCTAATGAAAACAACAACTGCTTAGCTTGTTGCAGCGCGGCAGCAGAAGGAATATCGAGCCATTTTAGCTCATGAATATCGGTCGTCCCCCAAAACGCCAGCTCCATTACCAAGCTCGCAAGATCGGAATGCAAAATCTCAGGTTGTGGCACTTGTG
>NZ_JAWPOT010000389.1:0-630 GCF_033344415.1 Vibrio sp. 1727 | reverse complement strand
AGAGTGGGCATTGGGCTTGGGTCATTCTTAGTTACGTGCCGTCATTGGCTATCTTAGCCTATGCCCGAAGCGTGCTAGCGAAACAAGATTCCGACCTGACCAACTGGTTCGAAGGGGCGTTTTTACATGTGTTCTTGATGGCGTTGTTCACCCAAACCAACTACTGGTTAACGGGACAATACGGCTATTTGGGGCACATCGATTTCACAAGTGCCGTGGTCTTTGCCAACCAAGCTCTGGTTATGGGCTTGGTTTACAGTTATCGCAGCCAATTTGCTCAGCAGCTCACCCTTGTTTATCAAGCCTACAGCTACTTATTGTGGGGCGTATTCGCGCTATTGACGGTATGGCTGAACAGCGTTGAATCGCCACTCATCACCAACAACGTATCGGCACAAGCCATGCCGGTGTTCAACATGCTGAGTTTAGGTTGGCTTCTGCCAGCGTGCATTCTCATTGCTGCGGTCGTTAGACGCTGGAATACGCTGCGTGTACACCGATTAGCGGTCGCATGTCTTGGCTTTGCATTAGCGGCCATTTGGCTAGGGATGTCGATTCGACAGTTCTGGCAAACCACGTCAATGACGCTGTTTCAACCGACCAGTATGGCGGAGTTGTTTAGCTACTCAG
>NZ_JAWPOT010000038.1:0-30903 GCF_033344415.1 Vibrio sp. 1727 | reverse complement strand
CATAAGTAATGTTTGAATTGACTGTGCTGAATCTTTCGATTCAATGGTCACTTCGTATCATTGAAACCTAATTTGAAACCGAAGTTTCTAATTGGATTATCATCAACGAGTGCCCACACAGATTGATAGGTTCTTATTTTTAAAGAGCTTTTCCAACATTTTCAGCAACTTAGTTGCTCGTCGTTAGGGGTGCGTATCATACTTCACACCGTGAGAGAGTCAAGCATTTTTTTCAAATTTCTTTTCTCTCAATTCCGACTCGCTGTGTGACTTTCGTCTCACTCCGTGTCGGTGGATGCGCAGTATAGGGAGTTGAGAAATTAGTACAAGCGTTTTTTGAAAAAAAACTTTCAACCGAACAAATAGCAATCACTTTGTGTATATACCAAGCGATCTTGGCTATTTTCTCTCATTTAAAAGGATCTTTCCTCAAGAAAAAGGGCGTTTCTACCTGAATTACGATCTTCAAATTTGATGCAATTGAAGCAAATGATCTTCGCTCAACGCGCTTTTTCTCTTCGTCCTGCTGTATAAAAGATAAAAAAAGAGCAGAACGATGACGAACTGCTCTTTGGTCTTTGCTTTTTACTTGGGGTACTTCAGGTGAAGTCTTGGAAATTGCTTCTTCTATATAGAAGAAAAGATCAGAGCATCCTTGCCCTTCTCTTTTACGACAGATTAGCTAGGGGTATATCTAAATGTCGTGGTTGTTCGATGACACATTGAGCTCGTAAGAGTGGAGCATGCTTGCATTCCCAATGGCGTCATCTTCGAGAGGAACTTAGTTCTTCAATACTTTTACGGTGTAGCTACCATCTTTTTGTTGGTACAGACCGTGGATATCGGTTTCGAAACCTGGGTAATGCGCACCGATCTCACAAAGCATCTCTAGGAAGTCCAGCACTGGGCGAGACTCTTGAGTCACCATTTCACCAGGAAGTACTAGTGGCACACCTGGAGGGTAAGGAAGGATCATGTTCGCACTTACGCGACCAACCATTTCTTCCAGTTTGATTTCTTCTACGTTACCGCGAAGCTCTTCTTGCCATGCTGCGTGTGGTGTTACTTTCATTTCTGGAAGAACATCGAACGCTTTGTACATTAGTTCTGGTAGGTTGTATTTCTTAGTTAGGTCATGAATTGCTTGTGCCAATTCTTGAACGCGCATGTCTTCATAGAAGCTTGGATCTTCGTTATATAGCGAAGGAAGGAAGCTCTTGATGGTTAGGTTCAAGTCGTAGCCACGTTTAAATTCAGTCAGACCGCGTAGTAATTGCATTGCTTTTGATTTGTCGATACCGATTGAGAATAGGAACAACAAGTTGTATGGGCCTGTTTTCTCAACCACGATGCCGCGCTCGTCTAGGAATTTAGCCACCAGCGAAGCAGGAATACCTGATTCTTCTAGTTCGCCTTCTTTATTCATCCCTGGAGTCAGTAGCGTTACTTTGATTGGATCAAGATACATGTGGTTGTCATCCATGTTCTTGAAGCCGTGCCATGTGTCGCTAGGATCTAGTTTCCAACATTCTGTAGTATCGATGTTTTCTGGTTGCCATACATCGAAGAACCAGCTGTCGCTTTCTGCTTCTAGGCGTTTGATCTCTTTACGGAAGCGAATTGCGCGATCGATAGAGTCTTGCATCAACTTCTTACCAGTGTTGCCGCGCATCATTGCCGCTGCAGTTTCAGTAGAAGCAACAATGCCGTACTGAGGTGAAGTTGAAGTGTGCATCATGAATGCTTCGTTGAAAGACTCTTTATCAAAGTCACCTTTCACGTGAATCATTGAAGCTTGTGAGAACGCTGCCAACAGTTTATGTGTTGATTGTGTTTCGTAGAACACTTTGCCTGGCATCGCTTCACCACTCATACCACATTTACCTTCGTAAATTGGGTTGAAGTTAGTGTAAGGCACCCAAGCACTGTCGAAGTGGATGTGTTTACAATCTAGCGACTCTTTGATGAATTGTGTGTTGTACAACAGGCCATCGTAAGTTGAGTTAGTCACTACTGCGTAAGTTGGTGCTGTTGCACCTGGTGTCTTCGCCACTTTCTCTGCAATGACATCACGGCTGAATTCGCTTTGTGGAATACCACCAAGGATGCCGTATGCGTTACGAGTTGGGCGGAAGTAGATTGGTGTCACGTCGCTCATCATCATTAGGTGAGTCAGAGATTTGTGACAGTTACGGTCAATCAGTACTGTGCTGCCCGCAGGTGCAGAGTACATACCAACGATTTTGTTCGATGTAGACGTGCCGTTAGTTACGATGTACGAGCTGTCTGCATTGAATGTGCGTGCGATGTATTCTTCTGCATCTTTATGTGGACCTGAGTGGTCTAGTAGAGAACCTAACTCAGGCATTGAGATTGATACGTCCGCTTTGAATGTGTTTGGACCGTAAAAATCGTAGAAGATGCTACCAGCAGGGCTTTTCTGGAATGCAGTACCGCCCATGTGACCTGGAGTACAGAAGGTGTATTTACCTTCTTCTACGTATTTGAATAGCGCTTTAGTGAATGGAGGCATGATGGCATCTTTGTATGCCTCAGTCGCTTGGTTGATTTTGATAGCGATGTCGTCAGCCATACCTAAAGCGTACTCGAAGAAGCTCACGTTTAGACGTAGGTCTGTTAGTGAAATGTCTAGAGTAGACTGTTCGTTAGCAAATGCGTGAACAGGCAGTTTTTCGTTGATTTGGCTGATACGTTCACATAGCTCTAGTGAGTATTTATCCCAGTCGAACAGCACACCGCAAATGCGTGGGTTCATCTCAATCATTTTGATCAAGTCTTTATCATCTACTGGGTAAACCACTTCGTAGCCCGCTTTCTCAAGAGCAGCGTGAAGTTGACGAACTGGCTCTTCTTTAAAGAACACACCCATGTGGTTCAAGATAGCGAATATATTCATTTGGACATCTCCAAGGCGAATGAGGGCGCTCTTTGCCATTTACAGGCAATGAGTAAGGTGAGCGCCGCGTGAATTTGGGTTTTATGGGCTGGCACCGTAGTGCCAGCGTTTTGGGGATTAGTTGCTTGCTTGGGCAGGCATGTCTTCAGCGTGCATTTTCACGTACTGAGCAAGACCTGCTTTTTTGCTGTAGAACATCAAGATAACTAGAGACACGATGAAGGTTGCTGTTAGCGTACCGCCCTCTGCACCTGCTAGTGCGATGAAGCAGAACAGACAAGCCACACCAGAGAACAGCATTACGAAGCCGTTGCGTGTTGTCATACCTTCGAAGCGAATCAAGTTAATGCTTGAGTAGAAGTAAGGCAGCATTGTTAGTAGAACTGCGTCAGTCGTTAGCTGGTTGAACAGGTCTGATGCGTGTGCTGTTTTAGAGCTGAAGAACATCAGTACAACCATCAGTGCAGTCATCTTGATTGACGCAAGGATTAGACCTTTCTTAGGCACACCGTTTTTGTCAGTTTCGCCGTAGATTTTAGGGAAGTTGCCATCGCTTGCTGCACGTTTACCAGCCTCGCCCACCAGCATCATCCAAGAACCTAGCGAAGTGAAACATGCTAGTGCTGTGAATGCTGATACGAATGGTGCAGTCCAGCTACCGAATAGCTCAGTGGTTGCCAATGCAAATGGCGCACCTGATGCCGCAACTTCTGACGCTGGGAACATGCCGCTGATCATTTGAGTTGATAGGATGTAAATCACACCTGCGATACCAGTACCTAACATAGTTGCTAGTGGTACAGTACGTTTAGGGTTTTCTACCATACCCGTCGATACCGCTGCTGATTCCACACCTACGAATGACCATAGACAGATAAGAACCGCTGTTACTACCGCGTGGCTGTCAGTGCCTGCTGATACGTTCCAGTTTTGGCTGTAAAGCGCAGTATCGAAGTGCGTCCAACCAAATGCAGCTGTACCAACAACTGGGATAAGGATAAGAACTAAACCAAGCGTACATAGACGGCTTACCCAGCTACCACCAAGTAGGTTGACGAAAGTGAAGATCCATACCGATGCAATCGTCGCAATACCTGCTGGAATTGGGTTATTAAGCACAGGGAAGAATACTGAAAGGTAAGAAACACCTGTAATGGCAATAGCCAGGTTACCAATCCAGTTCGCGTGGTAATAAAGAACGCCCGTTTGGAAACCAAATACCGGAGACACTTCGCCAGCATAAGCGATAGGACCACCTTCTTGTGGGTTTTTGGTTGCCAGACGAGCGTAAACGAACGCCAGACTCAGTGCACCGACCAAACAGATCAGCCAACTGAAGATTGAAACAGAGCCTACAGAGGCAAGACTAGAAGGTAATAGTGCAATACCACTACCCATCATGTTACCGGCTACGACACCCGTACAGGCAATAAGGCCGATTTTTTTCGCATTCGATGACATAACATCTCCAAATCTATTCTACTCGAGTCAACATGACTCAAACTGAATGGTTATTAGCGAGATGCTATGAGGAGGAACCTTCTCGACCTCGCTAAATTTCGAAGTGAAGACTACGCCCAAAAATCGGGAAAAAAATAAACTTGGTGTTATCAATAAAATGATTAGTTCATCAACATCAAGTTGAGATAAACATGATAAACACAAAAACATAAAACTATATTATTCATACAGTTACAAGAAAAACATCAAACCTTCTACCGATAGATAAACTCTCATCAACTCGTTGGTCATCGCGATAAAAGTTATCAACCTCTATCAACTTCCCCATCCCGAAGGGTTAATTCCCTGAAGTGTTGATTCCATAAATCTCTCCCTGATCGCGCTTCTTGACCCAAGTCAATATTCATCTCGCATGTAAGAAGGCACCAAAATCATTCTCGCCACATAACTCATCCAGACACTTCATACAATCAATAGAGATAGAGATAGAGATAGAGATAGAGATAGAGATAGAGATAGAGATAGAGATAGAGATAGAGATAGAGATAGAGAAGCAAAGCGGGTATGTATTCCCGTTGCAAGCTTGCGTTGTTAGCTCCTTCGTAAGTCATTGCCCCACCGCCTCACCCTTTTCACTTTTCGACAGCGACAAAAAAGCCCCTCACCGAAATGAGGGGCTAGCATTAGACTGACGTTGAGTCCGAGAGAATTAAAGCATTCGAACGACAGAAGGGTGAACGGCGCGATACATGGCGTAATCAATCGCCTTCATGTTACTTGGGAAGACCAAGTTTTCGCACAGCAGGTACGTCTCAACCGACGTATCAATATAGAAAGCTTCACTGTAAGACTCACTGGCTAAATCCAGATCACCATCCAATTCGGCGTGCTTACCGCGAATCACATAGGAAAGCACTGAATCACGTAACCTCAATGCCTGTCCGAGATGCCGCTTGGCTAACGCCATGTCACCAATGATGGTTTCGTGCAGTGCTAAAGCTTCATAAATTCGCGGTTGAATTGGCCCCACCATCATTTTCACATTAGTCTCTAGTGCTTCACTGAGCTGCTGCATTCGCCCTTTCTTCAACTCCTGTGAGAAATCAAGTGCCTTTTGTACATGGTAAGCAATCAACAACTCAGCTTGAACGTAAGCATTATCCGGCTCGATTTCTAAAATGTTTTCCATCAAGTCGATACCTTGGCGGAATTGTTTAGTATCAGAGACATTAAGGTAATGGTTAGCCTGAACAAACAACTCCAACGCGTCGGGATTCATTGGCATTCCCGCCACCAGCATCGTAGATTTCAATTTGGCATCCGACACTTTCAGCACTTGCATCAAATCCAACGACGCTTGTTGAAGCACTGGCTTTAAATGACTACTGGTTAACGCGTATTGACGACTAAACAACACTTTCTCAGATGAGTTATTGCGATATTCCACCTCTAAAAAGCTGCCACCGTCATTCTCACGAACTCTCACCACAACCGATTTACCAGGCACAATGCCAGAAGTAAACGACGCCTTCTTTAGCATGACTCGGTAATCACTGACTTGAGCAATGTCGGACATCAACTTTTGGGCGAATCCGTCTGCCAAATCGTAGCTTAATCCTTCACTCGTAAAATTATCTTGAAACTTGAACTCAATCAGATGGGTATCGATGGCTTGGGTAATACGCACTTCCGATTGCTTGTAGGTAAACACGCCCATCACTACGACCAACATACTGATCCAGATGAAGTTCATAATTCCCAATCGCCAAGGACTGATTTTGTTTTTGCTCTGAGGGGCTTTTTTCTCTTTTGACATCTCGCAGACCGCGCGAGTTAGAGGACCGGCAGGAAAGGTAACGGCTGGTGCTATAGGTAGACAATCCTCTTCCGATTCTTCAACCGAAGGTGGGATCTCTTCATTTTGCCGACTTGTGACAAACTCTTCATGCGTCATAGCAACCACGTTAGCTACCAGCTTATAGCCACGCTTGGGCACCGTGATAACGTAGTTGGTATTTTCCTCTCGACCGTCACGTAGTAGCTTACGCAACTCAAAGATGGATTGAGTCACCACTTGATCGGTCACAATCGCTCCAGCCCAAACGTACTGAATCAATTCCTCGCGGTTGAACACCTCATTCGCATGCTCCGCTAAGAAGTGCAAAAGATTAATTAAGCGTGGCTCAACAGTAACTTCCCTATCTTGTCGATACAGCTTATTTTCATCAACGCTCAAAACCCAGTCATTGATTTGAAAATAGACTCCAACCATGTATGAAAACTCTCGTATCTACAGACAGCGTTACGGTAGGAATCAGACCATGGTTGATTCCTACAAGTAACTAAAGGCAAGATTATAGGTGGGAAAGCAGCGTGTACCTAGAAAAGCAAGTCGCCAAAAATGCAAACTTAAGTTAAGTGATTCAAGAATGAGACTACTCAAGTGCTGCAAGGATAGAGCAATGTGTGGCGTCATCGTCTGTATGACCACAACAAGCATCATTAATCTTCTTTAACGCTCGGCGAATTTTCGTCAGCTCGTTAATTTTTCCATCAATCAGCTCTAACTTAGCAGAAGTAATGGCTTTTACCTCTGCACAGCTGTGTTCTGTCGCTTCTAACTTAATTTCTAACAAGTCTTTAATTTCATCCAGACTCAAGCCAAGATCTTTACCTTTGAGGATAAAGTGCACCTGCTTTTGATTCTCTTCATCATACAAGCGGTAGCCTGACTCACTTCGCCCTGCGGGTTTTATTAGCGCGTTTTTCTCGTAGAAACGCAATGTATCGGCAGTCACACCACAACGTTTTGCCAGTTCACCTATCTGAAACATAACTTTCCCTATTAACTATCTCGTTACTTTTAAAGCTAAAGAACGACTTTTTTGCAATTATTTTTTAGATGCCAAACGATTGCGCGAGCTTTTTTGTAATAAATTGGTTAGAATACGCGCCATCAAATGTGGAGACTGTTTTCTAACCAGAAAACACCCTGCAAAGGTCTTTACCAAAACTGGCCAATATTTTACCCCAAGAGGTAAAAACAAGTTCATTTTTGGCAAACATCTTTAACTCCGTGAATTTGAGGAAAATGGAAGCATGAATAACGCTCGTCCTATTCGCCGTGCGCTTATCAGCGTATCAGACAAAACAGGTATTGTTGAGTTTGCGCAAGCTCTTGCTGAGCGCGGTGTCGATATCCTATCTACTGGTGGTACAGCTCGCCTACTTGCCGAACAAGGCATCGCCGTAACTGAAGTCTCTGACTACACTGGTTTCCCAGAAATGATGGACGGCCGCGTTAAAACGCTTCACCCAAAAGTTCACGGTGGTGTGCTTGGTCGTCGTGGCCAAGATGATGACGTGATGGAAAAGCACGGCATCAACCCTATCGATATGGTTGTCGTAAACCTATACCCATTCGCAGAAACCGTTGCCAAAGAAGGCTGTACACTAGCCGACGCTGTTGAAAACATCGATATCGGCGGCCCAACCATGGTTCGTTCTGCAGCGAAAAACCACAAAGACGTGACTATCGTTGTTAATGCAGGTGATTACGGCCGCGTAATTACAGAGATGGACGCAAACGACAAATCTCTCACTCTCGAAACTCGTTTCGACCTAGCTATCGCAGCATTCGAGCACACAGCATCTTACGACGGCATGATCGCAAACTACTTCGGCACTATGGTTCCATCTTACGGTGAGAACAAAGACGGTGATGAAGAGAGCAAATTCCCTCGTACGTTCAACCAACAGTTCGAGAAGAAGCAAGACATGCGCTACGGTGAGAACAGCCACCAAGCAGCCGCATTCTACGTTGAAGCAAACCCACAAGAAGCATCCGTTTCTACTGCTCGCCAAATCCAAGGTAAAGCCCTTTCTTACAACAACATCGCAGACACGGACGCAGCGCTTGAGTGTGTGAAAGAGTTCAACGAGCCAGCATGTGTAATCGTAAAACACGCAAACCCATGCGGTGTTGCTCTAGGTAAAGACATCCTAGAAGCGTACAACCGTGCTTACCAAACTGACCCAACATCTGCATTCGGCGGCATCATTGCATTCAACCAAGAGCTAGACGCAGCAACAGCAACCGCTATTGTTGAGCGTCAATTCGTTGAAGTGATCATCGCACCTTCTGTTTCTGCTGAAGCGATTGAAGTGGTTGCAGCGAAGAAGAACGTGCGTCTACTTGAGTGTGGCGAATGGACAACTAAGACAACTGGCTTTGACGTGAAACGCGTGAATGGCGGTCTACTGGTTCAAGACCGTGACCAAGGCATGGTAAGCCTAGACGACCTAAAAGTGGTTTCTAAGCGCCAGCCAACAGAAGAAGAGCTGAAAGATGCACTGTTTTGCTGGAAAGTAGCGAAATACGTGAAATCTAACGCGATCGTTTACTCGAAAAGCGACATGACTATCGGTGTAGGTGCTGGCCAAATGAGCCGCGTTTACTCTGCGAAAATCGCAGGCATCAAAGCTGCAGACGAAGGTCTACAGGTTGAAGGTTGTGTAATGGCATCAGATGCATTCTTCCCATTCCGTGACGGTATCGACGCGGCTGCAGAAGCGGGCATCAAGTGTGTTATCCAACCAGGTGGTTCTATGCGTGATGACGAAGTTATTGCAGCAGCAGACGAACACGGCATGGCGATGATCTTTACCGGTATGCGTCACTTCCGCCACTAATCCTCTCGTCTTCAGTGGGACGATAACTGCGTTGACGGCGTTCACTTATCCTAATCACATAGCATACTATGCTCATAGGAATAAGTTCACTTGTCGCCTTGTCCTCGTCCCACTGAATTAGAGAGGCCATACTCAGGTCTTTGCGAAATATCTGAGTTTGAGCAAACGGTATTTATAAGATTAAGGATTTTCATATGCGAGTTTTAATCATTGGTTCAGGCGGTCGTGAACATGCGCTAGGTTGGAAAGCGGCACAAAACCCAAATGTTGAGACTATCTTCGTTGCACCAGGCAACGCAGGTACAGCACTAGAGCCAAAACTAGAGAACGTAAACATCGATGTAGAAGACATCGCTGGCCTTGTTGCTTTCGCCAAAGAGAAGGCGATTGAACTGACTATCGTTGGCCCAGAAGCACCATTGGTTATTGGTGTGGTTGATGCGTTCCGCGAAGCGGGCTTACCAATCTTTGGTCCTACCCAAGCCGCAGCGCAACTTGAAGGCTCTAAAGCGTTTACTAAAGACTTCCTTGCTCGTCACCAAATCCCAACCGGTGCCTACGCAAACTTCACAGAAATTGAACCAGCGCTTGCTTACGTGCGTGAGCAAGGTGCACCGATCGTGGTGAAAGCCGACGGCCTTGCTGCTGGTAAAGGCGTGATTGTGGCAATGACGCTAGAAGAAGCGGAAGACGCAATCAAAGACATGCTAGCAGGCAACGCATTTGGTGATGCTGGTAGTCGTGTCGTTATCGAAGAATTCCTAGATGGTGAAGAAGCAAGCTTCATCGTGATGGTGGATGGTGAGAACGTTCTACCAATGGCCACCAGCCAAGACCACAAACGCGTAGGCGACAAAGATACTGGTCCTAACACCGGTGGCATGGGTGCATATTCTCCTGCTCCAGTGGTGACACAAGAAATCCACAACCGCATCATGGAAGAAGTGATTTACCCAACGGTACGCGGCATGGCTGCTGAAGGTAACCCTTACACTGGTTTCCTATACGCGGGTCTGATGATCGACAAAGACGGCACTCCGAAAGTAATCGAGTACAACTGCCGCTTCGGTGATCCTGAGACACAACCTATCATGATGCGCATGGAATCGGATCTTGTTGATCTGTGCCTAGCGGCAATCGACGAGAAACTGGATCAAGCGGAATCGAAGTGGGATCCACGAGCATCGATTGGTATCGTGCTAGCAGCCGGTGGTTACCCAGCAGCGTACAACAAAGGCGACGTTATTTCGGGTCTGCCACAAGTTGAAATTGAAGGCGAAAAAGTCTTCCATGCTGGTACAGATAACAAAGATGGCGACATCGTGACAAACGGTGGTCGTGTTCTTTGTGCAACCGCACTTGGCAACAGCGTATCAGAAGCGCAGCAGCGTGCTTACGAGCTTGCAAAACAGATCCGTTGGGATGGCATGTTCCATCGCAACGACATCGGCTACCGTGCAATTGCACGTGAGCAAGAAAAATAAAAACAACATAAGTTGGCTAAAAAACAAAAGGCGCACTCAGCGCCTTTTTTATTGTTCTTGTTCGAGAGAGTTCGAAGCAATGTTTATTCAGAGATCAACGTTGGCCGAGAAACACAATCAAAGTCATCGTCATTGAGCATCAACAATTCATCGACCATTGCTTTGTTTCGTGACTGCTTGCCGACAAAAGCCACATAACTGTCTACCGATGAGAGACGCTCGATAATAAATTTTGGCAGCGTCTGATTAAACTCGAGTGTCGAGAACACCTTACCTTTGCAGGTTTCAAACGATTGACCATTCCAATAACCTTGAATAAGGCTCTGATTGTTACGAGACTGCGCCTTAACCGATGCCACTACGTCATTCGCTTCTGCTTTGTAGCGCTCTAATTGGTCATGCTGGAGTGGTAAGACTTTACGGTTAACACGATATTGTTGGTAAACCGCTTCGCCATCTTTATTGAAACGGATGTGGATTTGAAAAGGCACCAACTCTTGTTTGGTATCAACTTGCTCGCCTTTTCGAATCAACTCTCGCAACTCACCTTCATCCCAGCGATAATCACTCTGGAACCAACCATTGTCCCCCATAGTCACATAATCAGCCGCCGTACTCACACGAGTGAGTTTCTCTGTCATCCAGTACAAGCTGCTAGCATCTCCCGCAACTTTACCACCAGAAAAATGCGTGAATTGTTCTAAATTAGGCGTTTCAACCGATGAACAGCCAAAAAGGGTAAGGCTAGATAGGAGAAGTGAAGTGAGTAGATGTTTTTTCATGAAATTGCACCGAGGCAGGATACCTCGGTGCATTCTAACTTAGTTTACTGATTCTTTCAGCGCTTTACCTGCTACGAATGCTGGTACGTTAGCTGCTGCGATTTGAATCTCGTCACCAGTCTTAGGGTTACGACCAGTACGTGCAGCGCGGTGGTTTACTTTGAATGTACCAAAACCAATTAGTTGAACTTGGTCACCCTCTTTAAGTGCGCCAGTTACACCATCAAGAGTCGCTTCAAGAGCAGCTTTTGCTTGTGCTTTTGATAGGTCTGCTTTCTCTGCGATAAAGTCGATTAATTGGGTCTTGTTCATTAGGTTTCCCTTCTCATAGGTTATCGAATTCGTCTCACTCTAAAACATAAATGCCCCATCTGGCAAAGGTTTGTAAGCGATCTTTCGATTTTCTGACGTACTTTTAGCCATAATATGAGTAATAACTCACAATTTGTTACCACATACCCCCTGAAAACCCTTGCTTTCCAAGGTATTTGGACCAATTTATAAGTCACTTTTGCGGTTATAATAGCTGCAAATAACCACTATCAAACTACATTCAAGGGCAACTATGCTGCTGTTATCCATTTATATCTCTATTGCAATCGGCATTTCGTTTATCTGTTCGGTGCTGGAGGCGGTACTGCTGAGTATCAGTCCGAGCTACATTGCGCAGCTCAATCAACAGGGGCATCCCGCAGCTGGGCAATTGGCTAAGCTGAAATCAGATATCGACCGACCACTGGCATCTATTCTGACTTTAAACACCATCGCTCACACTATCGGCGCGGCCACTGCTGGTGCACAGGCTGCGGTTGTATTTGGTAGCGAAGCATTAGGTATCTTTTCGGCAGTGCTGACATTGGCGATCTTAGTGCTTTCAGAAATCGTACCGAAGACGATTGGCGCGACCTACTGGCGTCAGTTGGCACCCACTGCCGCGGTCGCATTGCGTTGGATGGTATGGGCGCTTACACCCTTTGTTTGGTTCTCAGAGCAAATCACCAAGCGTCTTGCTCGTAACCACGAAGCTCCAAAGATGCGTGATGAGCTGTCTGCAATGGCGATTCTGGCACGTGAAAGCGGTGAGTTTGCCGAGGGTGAATCAAAAATCTTAAGCAACTTGCTTGGCATCCAAGATGTACCCGTAACGCAGGTTATGACGCCACGACCAGTAGTATTCCGTGTCGATGCCACAATGACCATCAATGAGTTCCTAGAAAAACACAAAGATACGCCTTTCTCACGCCCATTGGTTTACAGCGAGCAGAAAGATAACATCATTGGTTTTGTGCATCGCCTTGAGTTGTTCAAACTACAACAATCAGGTTGTGGACAGAAACAGTTGGGAGCAATCATGCGCCCAATTCAAGTGGTGCTAAACAATACCACTTTACCTAAAGTATTCGACCAGATGATGACTCATCGCTTACAGCTGGCACTTGTTGTTGATGAATACGGTACCGTGCTAGGTTTGGTAACGTTGGAAGATATTTTTGAACACCTCGTAGGCGAGGAGATCATCGACGAAGCAGATAAAAGCACTGACATGCAGGAGCTGGCTTACCAACGCTGGGAAAGCTGGAAAGAAATGCACGGCGTAATCGAAAGCCGCGATGACGATGAAGAAGATAATGAGCCGGAGAAGCAGGATAAAGAGCCAGAAGCTCAAGAGCCACCGAAACCCGACTCGAAAGAATCGTAATCAGCATTAGGTATAACAGCTTAAACGCACAAACAAAAAAGGCATCCAGTTAGGATGCCTTTTTCTATTTATTCAACGATTAAAGTGCAATACCGATGTTGCTCACACCTTCTTCACGTAGCTCTTCACGCAAATCTTTAATCAAGCTGATGTCACGTTCTACCGCTTCACGCAGCGGACGGAAGATAGCCCACTGGACGTCCCACTCTTCACATACGGCTTCGTTTTCTTTCTGGTTGTCGTTGGTGATTGGCTCTGCACCTTGCGCTTGCTCTAGGTCAGCAACGGTTTGTACCGACTGTTGGCTCACTTTAAGCATTGAATCGAAAAGGTAGTCGCGATCCAATAGACCATGCAGTAACGTAGACAAACCCTGACACGCGTCCATCGCTGGGTAAACGCCGTAAAAATCGAACTCATCCGCACTTGGGAACAATTCTTCTAACTTCTCTAATTGGCGTTCGAAGTTAATTTTCGCGTTCTTAACTGTCAAAATTTCCCATACACTATCAAGAATCGCTCGGTAAGCACGCGGGTCAGCAAATTCTGTATTCTCACAAAACATCGCATAGTTTGGATACATGCGTTCACACAGACACGCCATAAAGGTAATTTGTTGCCAAGGTTCTAGTTTTTCTAAACGAACCTGAAGAGGATTCTTAAGCATAGTCACTCAATCATTGAAGAAAAAAACAGCGAAAGTGTACTTGATTCATCACAGGGAAAAAAGTTAATGCCGCATTCAAATCAGATTTTCCTGCTCTCAGAGCATCGCGACACCTACAAAACGTTACTGGCAGAGAAAAATCTGCCCGATCTTTGCCTCACCGACCAACCAGAAGCCGCTCAGATCGTACTAGCGGATCCACCCTTACTATCACAAAGCTTAGACGAGTTTTCACAGCTTGAATGGGTACAATCCACGTTTGCTGGTGTCAACGCCTTAACATCCCCTAGCCTTCGTCAGGACTATACTCTAACTAACGTTCGAGGCATCTTTGGTCCACTGATTGCTGAATATGTTTTGGGTTACAGTATTGCCCATTACCGCCACTTTGCCCGATACCACCAGCAGCAACAAAACAAACAATGGCAGCCTCACCTGTACACGTCATTAAAAAGTAAAACCATGGTAATTCTTGGTACCGGTAGCATTGGGGACTATCTGGGCAACGCCGCTAAAGCAATGGGGATAAAAACTATCGGTATTAACCGCACAGGTATCCCTACTCCAGGCGGCGAGTTTCATCAGACCTTTCATATCAATGAACTAAGTAAGGCATTTGAGCAAGCCGACATCGTTGTGAATACTCTACCAAGTACACCTGAGACGCGACAGTTACTTAATCGTCAAACGCTCAGCCAACTAAATCAGGCGTTATTGTTTAACGTAGGTCGTGGCGACGTACTGGATGAGGCAGGGTTGCTCTTCGCTCTGAAAAACCGTTGGGTAGAACACGCCTTCTTAGATGTGTTTGATCAAGAACCGTTGTCGGTAGAGCATCCATTTTGGAAACTACCGCAAGTCACCATCACTCCACACATTGCTGCGCTGAGTTTTCCCGAGCAAGTCATCGAGATTTTTGCTGACAACTATCTACGCTGGCGCGATGGGTTTTCATTAAATTATCAAGTGGATTTCGAAAAGGGTTACTAAGAATGTCGTTAGACGAGCTATTGCAGCAAGTGAGGGCCTGCCAGATCTGCGCGGATAACTTACCTTTGGGTGCAAACCCTGTCGTGCAAGCAGCAAAAGGGGCACGCATCCTAATCATCGGTCAGGCCCCTGGCACACGTGTACACAAAACCTCGATACCTTGGAATGACCCAAGTGGTGATCGATTACGCCAATGGCTCGATATCGACAAAGACGTTTTCTACGACCCAAATAAAATTGCCATTGTCCCAATGGGATTCTGTTATCCAGGCAAAGGGAACTCTGGTGATTTACCGCCTCGTAAAGAATGTGCGCCCACTTGGCATAAAAAGATTCTTGAGCAGCTGCCCAATATAGAGCTCACTCTACTAATTGGTCAGTACTCGCAGCAGTACTATCTCACCAACAAACCAAAGACGCTCACGCAAACCGTTCAGCAATGGCAAGATTGGGAACCGGACTTTATCCCGCTCCCTCACCCATCTCCACGCAATACATTGTGGTTAAAGAAGAATCCTTGGTTTGAATCTGACGTCGTACCATACCTTAAAAAACGCGTTCACTCGATGCTTTAGGTTACCCATGATCTAATTGCTTGTTTATCTGTACAAGAAACTTAGAACATAAAACCAGAAATTATAAGTATTTGTTTATATTAAATTTTAATGTCTAATGTACAGCTAGAGTAGTAATTAGATCATGGTAGGCCAAACACTACTAGAGCTGTACAGCCTTGAGTCTCAGATAGAAAAAATGAATTTTAGGCAAAAAATACCGGCACTGAATGCCGGCATTTGATTTCAAAAGATCTAACTTACTTGTGGTATGGCTTAGATAGCTCGTGTACCGCTTCCACAAATACGCCCGCGTTTTCTGGCGGCACATCCAAATGGATACCGTGACCTAGGTTGAACACATGACCAGTACCTGCATCACCAAAACCTTCTAGAATACCCGCGACTTCTTCACGGATACGCTCTGGTGAAGCGTAAAGCATTGATGGGTCCATGTTACCTTGCAGCGCCACTTTATCACCGATACGTGCTTTCGCGTCTGCAATGTTGATTGTCCAGTCTAGACCAACCGCATCACAGCCCGTTGCTGCGATTTGCTCAAGCCACATGCCGCCATTCTTAGTAAACAGTGTGACTGGCACGCGACGACCGTCGTTTTCACGAATCAGACCATCTACAATCTTGTGCATGTATTGCAGTGAGAACAGATTGTAATCACGAGGCGTTAGTACGCCACCCCATGTGTCAAATACCATTACCGATTGCGCACCCGCTTTAATTTGCGCGTTTAAGTACTCGATAACGCTGTCTGCCAGCTTATCTAGAAGTAGGTGCAGAGTTTGTGGTTCCGCGTACATCATCTTCTTGATCTTGGTAAACGCTTTAGAGCTACCACCTTCGATCATGTACGTCGCAAGAGTCCAAGGGCTACCAGAAAAACCAATCAGCGGCACTTCACCCTTCAGGTCTTTACGGATCTGGCGTACTGCGTTCATTACGTATTGCAGTTCACCTTCAGGATCTGGCAAACCAATTTTTTCCACGTCGGCTTTGCATGTAATTGGGTTATCAAAAACAGGTCCTTCACCCGCAGCAAAACGCAAACCAAGCCCCATTGCATCTGGAATCGTTAAGATGTCCGAGAATAAGATCGCGGCATCAAGAGGAAAACGGCGTAATGGTTGAAGTGTCACTTCGGATGCTAACTCTGCATTTCGACACAAAGACATGAAATCACCCGCTTCTGCACGAGTCGCTTTGTATTCTGGTAGGTAACGACCTGCCTGGCGCATCATCCATACTGGCGTGTAATCTACCGGCTCTTTTAAAAGCGCACGCAGATAACGATCATTTTTTAATTCAGTCATTCCGTAATTCCAACTGTTAGGCTTTCTGTGAAAGGGGGTATTCTATCACTGATTTAAGTCCAATAGCTGTGTGCTTTGCAACCTGGATCAAGTTATTAACTTTTAAATCAATGCTTAATTTGCACCCAATCGGTATCAGTGTTAAAAATTTGTTCGCTAGCGAAAACTACAATTATAAACTGAGTACTTAGTACTCAGCATCTCATAACGACATCTTACTTACCCCCTCCCTCTCGGAGGGTTTTTTTTATCTATTTATCAGACAATTAGAGTCTATATCTTTCAGCGTTTGTTCGATAAGTGCTCTTGCAATCGTTCCTTTAGGCGCAACAGGCGGCATCTCGTCGATACCAAACCATTGTGCATCAGACAGCTCAGTGTAGTCTGGGCTTAACTCTCCGGATTCATAGTCAGCTAAAAACCCCATCATCATACTGGATGGGAAAGCCCAAGGCTGGCTGCCAAAGTAACGAATATTTTTAACGAGAATTCCCGTTTCTTCATGAATTTCTCGAGCCACGCACTCTTCTAATGTCTCACCGACTTCTAGAAAACCCGCAATAACCGTATACATACCATTTCGATGCCTTGGATGTTGGGCTAATAAGATCTGATTTTCTTTACGTACAGCAACGATAATACACGGAAATATTCTAGGATAATGAAGGGTGCGACATTCACCACACTGCATGGCTAACTGGTTATTATTAAGAAAGTTTCTTCCCCCGCACTGTGGACAAAAGCGCAAACTTTGCGTCATGTGCCCATATTGCACAGCTTTACTTAACAACATAAATAATGGCTCAGGAAAATGCAGGCAGTCACGCAGGGATACTAAAGGTAGATCATGCTCTAAATCGGCCAAGTTAAGCCACATGACGGGCGAACCAGAATACTCACCAATGGGTCTTGCACTCGTTACTGGCAGTGATAACTGCTCTGCTGACCCGAAGGGCACAGCACCATCCACCAGCCAAATTTCACTTCCTGCAACAACACACCAGTATGCATTTATCGCGCGGTTAACATCACCTTTTCTTAACATTACACCATCCCTTTGCTTGAAGTTCGTTCATTTTACTGGCAATCTAATTTCATACTAGAGTTTATCGTTAAGTAAATGTGCACTCTAAATTCTAGTAAGGACAAGAGTTTGTAATAACTTTACTAACTTTGCTTTGCAAAGGATACGTTCGCCGATGGGCGATCAGATCATGAGGGCATGGTCATGCTAAGAAAATTCAAACAAACACAAGACCAGTGGGGTGGCTCAAGTGATGTCATTGATCACTGGTTAGAGACACGACAATCCCTGATTGTTGAATATTGTAAGCTTGCAGCGCTGCAACCTTGTTCGAAAACCAATGTTATTGAACTCCCATCTCCTTCCGAACTGCAGGATTTCTGTCAGCACCTCGTTGATTACATCTCCGAAGGCCACTTTAAAATTTATGACATGGTTATGGACCGTTGGAAAGCAACCGGCTTTGTCGTGACTAATGAGATCAATCAAACCTATGGTCAAATTGTTCTAACGACTGAACCATTATTGAACTTTAACGATAAGTACTCAGAAGTGACTGAAGATGATGAATTAAATGATTTCGATTCTGATATGTGTCTCATTGGGGAAATTCTTGAGACTCGCTTTGAAGTCGAGGACTATCTGATACAGCAAATCGCAGAAAGCCTGTCTATGCCACCTGGGGCTTAGTATTTGCAAACATTTAGAAATAGAGTGAGAGAAAAGACTGACGATCATCGTCGGTCTTTTTTGTTTCTAGCTTTATCGAAAATCCCACCGGAAGAACAAAGCAGTATAAAAAACTAAAAAGGCACCCGAAGGTGCCTTTTTCTTAAGCTTTTAACGATTACTCGTTATATGACTTACTCTTCAGAAGAGAAACCAGCGTTTAGAAGTGCCGCTAGGTTATCCGTTGCTTGCTCAGCAGAAGGACCATCTTGCGCTTCAGAACGTTTAGCTTGACGCTCTTGGTGGTATGCGAAACCAGTACCAGCTGGGATCAGACGACCAACAATTACGTTCTCTTTCAGACCACGTAGGTCATCACGCTTACCAGAAACCGCAGCTTCTGTTAGTACGCGAGTTGTCTCCTGGAACGATGCCGCAGAGATGAACGACTCAGTCGCTAGAGATGCTTTAGTAATACCTAGTAGTTCACGTTCGAAACGTGCAGGCTCTTTGCCTTCAGCTTCTAGGTTACGGTTAGCAATCTTAACTTGTGAGTACTCAATCTGTTCACCAGGTAGGAACTCAGAGTCACCAGAGTGAGTAATAGTACACTTACGTAGCATCTGACGAACGATAGTTTCAATGTGCTTATCGTTAATCTTAACGCCTTGTAGACGGTAAACTTCCTGTACTTCGTTAGCAATGTACTGCGTTACCGCGTGTACGCCACGTAGACGTAGGATGTCATGTGGAGACTCTGGACCATCTGCGATCACATCACCACGTTCAACTTTTTCACCTTCGAATACGTTCAACTGACGATGCTTAGGAATCATCTCTTCGTAAGCTTCACCGCTTTCACGTGTGATCACTAGGCGACGTTTACCTTTCGTCTCTTTACCAAAGCTCACAGTACCTGTGTGCTCAGCAAGGATTGCAGGCTCTTTCGGCTTACGTGCTTCAAATAGGTCAGCAACTCGTGGAAGACCACCGGTGATATCTTTGTTACCGCCAGACTTCTGAGGAATACGTGCTAGTGTTGCACCAACACCTACTGCTGCGCCATCTTCGATGTTCACAATCGCTTTACCAGGTAGGAAGTAGTGAGCTGGCATATCAGTACCAGGGATCATTACATCGTTACCTTGCTCGTCAACAAGTTTGATAGCTGGACGCATATCTTTACCTGCTGAAGGGCGAGCTGCTGGGTCAGTTACTTCGCTTGAAGATAGACCAGTTAGGTCATCAGTTTGACGAGATACTGTTACGCCGTCGATCATATCTACGAACTGGATGCGACCTGCTACCTCAGTAATGATAGGTAGTGTGTGCGCTTCCCAGTTTGCAACTGTTTCGCCAGCTTGAACTGTATCACCATCGCCTTTGCTTAGTAGCGTACCGTAAGGCAGTTTGTGCTTCTCTTTAGTACGACCAAACTCATCAACGATAGTTAACTCTGTCGCACGAGAAGTGATAACGATCTTACCGTCATCAGCCAATACAGATTTAGCGTTGTGTAGCTTGATAGAACCGTTGTTCTTAACTTGAACACTGTTCTCTGCCGCTGCTGTCGATGCCGCACCACCGATGTGGAACGTACGCATCGTTAGCTGTGTACCTGGCTCACCGATAGACTGAGCAGCAATAACACCCACTGCTTCACCTTGGTTCACTAGGTGACCACGTGCTAGGTCACGACCGTAACATTGTGCACAACAACCGAAGTCAGAATCACACGTTACTACAGAGCGCACTTTCATGCTGTCTACTGAGTTCTCTTCCATGATTTGACACCATTTCTCATCGATCAGGGTGTTACGTGGAATAAGAACGTCTTCAGTGCCAGGTTTTAGTACGTCTTCAGCAACAACACGACCAAGAGCAAGCTCAGAAAGTGCAACTTTAACATCACCACCCTCGATGTGAGGCATCATGTCGACACCTTCGTGAGTGCCACAGTCATGTTCAGTTACAACAACGTCTTGAGCAACGTCTACTAGACGACGAGTTAGGTAACCCGAGTTCGCTGTTTTCAGTGCCGTATCCGCAAGACCCTTACGAGCACCGTGCGTTGAGATAAAGTACTGAAGTACGTTTAGACCTTCTTTAAAGTTCGCTGTGATCGGCGTTTCGATGATTGAACCATCTGGACGCGCCATCAGACCACGCATACCCGCAAGCTGACGAATCTGTGCTGCAGAACCACGAGCGCCCGAGTCCGCCATCATATAGATGCTGTTGAATGACTCTTGCTGTTCCTCTTCACCGTCACGGTTAACTACCGTTTCAGATGAAAGGTTTTCCATCATTGCTTTCGCAACACGGTCGTTGGTCGATGCCCAGATATCGATAACTTTGTTGTAGCGTTCGCCCGCAGTAACAAGACCTGATTGGTACTGTTCCTGGATTTCACGTACTTCTTCTTCCGCTTCTGCGATTTCAGTGTACTTAGCTGCAGGTACAACCATATCGTCGATACCAACAGATACACCAGAAAGTGCCGCGTATGCGAAACCTGTGTACATGATTTGGTCAGCGAAGATTACTGTGTCTTTCAGACCTAGTTTACGGTACGCCTCGTTAAGTAGGTTAGAGATTTGCTTCTTACCTAGCTTTTGGTTAACGATGCTGTACGGTAGACCAGCTGGCACGATTTGCCATAGCATTGCACGACCAACAGTGGTGTCTACCATCTTGGTTTCTGTAGTGCTGTTGCCATCTTCGTCTACAACAGTTTCTGTAATACGTACTTTAACGCGTGCGTGAAGCTCAGCTTGTTTAGTGCGGTATGCTTTCTCAGCCTCTTCTGGGCCAGAAAGGTACATGCCTTCACCTTTCACGTTGATCTTTTCACGAGTCATGTAGTACAGACCCAATACAACGTCCTGAGAAGGTACGATGATCGGATCACCTGACGCTGGCGACAGAATGTTGTTTGTCGACATCATCAGAGTACGAGCTTCAAGCTGTGCCTCTAGAGTTAGAGGTACGTGAACCGCCATTTGGTCACCATCGAAGTCCGCGTTGTACGCCGCACAAACAAGTGGGTGTAGCTGAATCGCTTTACCTTCGATCAGTACTGGTTCGAACGCCTGGATACCTAGACGGTGAAGTGTCGGTGCACGGTTCAATAGTACTGGGTGTTCACGGATTACTTCGTCTAGGATATCCCAAACGACCGCTTCTTCACGCTCTACCATTTTCTTAGCAGCTTTGATTGTAGTCGCAAGACCACGAGTCTCTAGCTTGCTGTAGATGAATGGTTTGAATAGCTCAAGTGCCATCTTCTTAGGAAGACCACACTGGTGTAGACGAAGGTATGGACCTACTGTGATTACAGAACGGCCAGAGTAGTCTACACGTTTACCTAGAAGGTTCTGACGGAAACGACCTTGTTTACCCTTGATCATATCAGCAAGAGATTTCAGAGGACGCTTGTTAGAACCTGTGATCGCACGACCACGACGACCGTTATCTAGTAGCGCATCAACAGACTCTTGCAGCATACGTTTTTCGTTACGTACGATGATGTCCGGAGCAGCTAGCTCTAGAAGACGCTTCAAACGGTTGTTACGGTTGATCACACGACGGTATAGATCGTTAAGATCAGAAGTCGCAAAGCGACCGCCATCTAGAGGTACTAGAGGACGTAGATCTGGCGGAAGTACTGGAAGTACAGTTAGGATCATCCACTCAGGGTTGTTACCCGATGCGATGAACGCTTCTACCAGCTTAAGACGCTTAGTTACTTTCTTACGCTTAGTTTCAGAGTTTGTTGTCTCTAACTCTTCACGCATTTGTTCTGCTTCAGCGTGCATATCCATAGAACCTAGTAGGTCCTTGATAGCTTCCGCACCCATCTTAGCAGTGAACTCGTCGCCCCACTCTTCTAGACGATCTAGATACTCTTCTTCAGTAAGCATCTGACCTTTTTCTAGATCAGTCATACCAGGCTCTGTTACTACGTACATTTCGAAGTACAGAACGCGTTCGATATCACGTAGAGGGATATCCATTAGTAGACCGATACGAGACGGTAGCGATTTTAGGAACCAGATGTGAGCTACTGGTGAAGCCAGTTCAATGTGGCCCATACGGTCACGACGAACTTTAGTTTGTGTAACTTCTACACCACACTTCTCACAGATAACACCACGGTGCTTCAGGCGCTTGTACTTACCACAAAGACATTCGTAGTCTTTAACTGGACCAAAGATACGCGCACAGAACAGACCATCGCGTTCAGGTTTGAACGTACGATAGTTGATCGTTTCAGGTTTTTTAACTTCACCGAAAGACCATGAACGGATCATGTCTGGTGAAGATAGACCGATTTTGATTGCATCAAATTCTTCGGTCTTATGCTGTGCTTTTAGAAAGTTTAATAAGTCTTTCACAATCAGCTCCTGTAAGGAGTTAAAAGGAGCTCACTCGCTAAAGTGAGCACCTTCTTCCAAATAATCGCTTTGATTCTCTCGACTTTCATCAAGAGAGAAAAGGATTACTCTTCGTCTTCTAGCTCGATGTTGATACCTAGCGAGCGGATCTCTTTCAACAGTACGTTGAACGATTCTGGCATGCCAGGTTCCATGCTGTGGTTACCGTCTACGATGTTCTTGTACATCTTAGTACGGCCGTTAACGTCATCCGACTTAACCGTTAGCATTTCTTGTAGCGTGTAAGCAGCACCGTATGCTTCTAGTGCCCATACTTCCATCTCACCGAAACGCTGACCACCGAACTGAGCTTTACCACCTAGTGGCTGCTGAGTTACTAGGCTGTACGAACCAGTTGAACGAGCGTGCATCTTGTCATCAACAAGGTGGTTCAGTTTCAGCATGTACATGTAACCAACAGTTACAGGACGCTCAAACGCATCACCTGTGCGACCATCAAACAGTGTTAACTGACCTGATGTTGGTAGATCTGCTAGCTCAAGAAGTGCTTTGATTGACTCTTCTGGAGCGCCATCAAATACAGGAGTCGCGATTGGTAGACCGCCACGCAAGTTCTTGATCAGAGTACGTACTTCATCATCAGATAGAGAAGCAATGTCTACTTTCTGGCGAGTGTCGCCTAGATCGTAAACTTTTTGTAGGAACTCGCGGAATTTCGCTAGTTCTTGCTGCTCTTTAACCATCTGGTTGATCTTGTCACCGATACCTTTCGCTGCCAGACCTAAGTGTACTTCTAGGATCTGACCGATGTTCATACGCGAAGGTACACCCAGTGGGTTAAGTACGATGTCTACAGGCTGACCTTTCTCATCGTATGGCATGTCTTCAACAGGGTTGATCTTAGAGATTACACCCTTGTTACCGTGACGACCCGCCATCTTATCACCAGGCTGAATGCGACGTTTAACCGCTAGGTAAACCTTAACGATCTTCAGGACGCCAGGTGCTAAATCATCACCTTGAGTGATCTTACGACGCTTAGTTTCGAACTTCTTATCGAAGTCAGCTTTTAGCTCATCCCACTGCTCAGCAAGTTGCTCAAGCTGAGTTTGTAGTGCGTCATCTTCTAGCGTTAGTTCTAGCCACTTCTTACGATCAGTTGTGTCTAGTTTCGCTTCAGAGTAACCGCCTTCAATCAATACAGCTTTAACACGGTTTAGAAGGCCGCCCTCAAGAATCTGGAATTCTTCAGTTAGGTCTTTCTTCGCTTCTTTAAGCTGCATCTGTTCGATTTCAAGCGCACGCTTGTCTTTCTCTACGCCATCGCGAGTAAAGACTTGAACGTCGATGATCGTACCTGATACAGAGTTAGGTACACGTAGTGAAGTATCTTTAACGTCAGATGCTTTTTCACCGAAGATTGCACGTAGTAGCTTCTCTTCAGGCGTTAGCTGAGTTTCACCTTTAGGTGTAACTTTACCAACTAGGATGTCGCCACCCTTAACTTCAGCACCGATGTAAACGATACCTGACTCGTCTAGTTTAGACAGAGCAGACTCACCTACGTTTGGAATATCCGCTGTGATCTCTTCAGAACCAAGCTTAGTATCACGCGCCACACAAGTCAGTTCTTGGATGTGGATAGTCGTGAAACGGTCTTCTTGAACTACGCGCTCAGATACTAAGATCGAGTCTTCGAAGTTGTAACCGTTCCAAGGCATGAACGCGATACGCATGTTTTGACCAAGCGCTAGTTCACCAAGGTCTGTTGAAGGACCATCAGCAAGAACGTCACCGCGTGATACAGGCTCACCTGGCATCACACATGGGCGCTGGTTAATACATGTGTTCTGGTTAGAACGTGTGTATTTAGTCAGGTTGTAGATGTCGATACCAGCTTCACCTGGTACTAGCTCTTCTTCGTTAACTTTAACAACGATACGAGAAGCATCTACTGACTGGATTACACCACCACGTTTAGCAACTGCAGTTACACCTGAGTCAACTGCTACGTTACGTTCAATACCAGTACCAACAAGCGGTTTGTCAGCTTTCAGTGTTGGAACTGCCTGACGTTGCATGTTCGCACCCATCAATGCACGGTTCGCATCATCGTGTTCTAGGAACGGGATAAGCGATGCAGCGATAGATACAACCTGGTTTGTCGCAACGTCCATGTACTGAGCGTGCTCACGAGGGTGTAGACCAGATTCACCTTTCTGACGAGCTGTGATCAGCTCATCTGCAAAAGTACCATCTTCGTTTAGCTTAGCGTTCGCCTGTGCGATAACGAATTGGCCTTCTTCGATTGCAGATAGGTAATCTACTTCGTCTGTTACTACGCCATCTACAACGCGACGGTATGGTGTCTCTAGGAAACCGTACTCGTTACAACGCGCAAACGCAGATAGAGAGTTGATCAGACCGATGTTTGGACCTTCAGGCGTTTCGATAGGACATAGACGACCGTAGTGAGTTACGTGTACGTCACGTACTTCGAAGCCAGCACGTTCACGAGTTAGACCGCCAGGACCCAACGCAGAAATACGACGCTTGTGCGTTACTTCTGATAGCGGGTTGTTTTGGTCCATGAACTGTGAAAGCTGTGAAGAGCCAAAGAATTCTTTAACTGCCGCAGAAATTGGCTTCGCGTTGATCAAGTCTTGAGGCATGATTGCGTCAAGATCGCCTAGGCTTAGACGCTCTTTAACTGCACGCTCAACACGTACTAGACCTACACGGAACTGGTTCTCAGCCATTTCGCCTACAGAACGGATACGACGGTTGCCTAGGTGGTCGATATCGTCCACTTCGCCCTTACCGTTACGGATCGCGATCAGCTTCTTCATCACTTCGATGATATCAGTTTCATCAAGTGTGCCTTGCTCTTGAGCATCTTCACGGCCGATAGAGCTGTTGAACTTCATACGACCAACAGTCGATAGATCGTAACGCTCTTCAGAGAAGAATAGGCTTTCGAATAGAGCTTCTGCAGCTTCTTTTGTTGGCGGCTCACCAGGGCGCATCATGCGGTAGATTTCTACCAATGCAGAAATACGATCAACCGTGCTGTCGATACGTAATGTTTCTGACATGAATGGACCGTGGTCTAGATCGTTCGTAAATAGAACTTCTAGCGCTTTGTGGCCTGCCTGAGATAGGTTCGCTAATGCTTCCAGGCTGATTTCCTGGTTAGCGTTAACAATGATCTCGCCAGTTGCTTCATTGATGTAATCTTTAGATGCAACTTTACCAACGATGTACTCAACTGGTACTTCGATGTGATCAACGCCATCTTTTTCTAGTTGGCGGATATGACGAGCTGTTACGCGACGACCCTGCTCAACGTAAACTTTACCATTTGCTTCGATGTCGAATGACGCAGTTTCACCACGTAGACGATCAGGAACCAACTCCATCAATAGAGTTTGGTCTTTCACTTCGAAGTTCACTTTCTCGAAGAAGATATCTAGGATTTCTTCTGTCGACTTACCTAGTGCTCGAAGGATGATCGATGCTGGTAGCTTACGACGGCGGTCGATACGAACGTACAAGTTATCCTTAGGATCAAACTCGAAATCAAGCCATGAACCACGGTAAGGAATAACACGTGCGTTGTATAAAACTTTACCTGAAGAGTGGGTCTTACCCTTATCGCTGTCGAAGAACACGCCTGGGCTTCGGTGCAGCTGGGATACGATAACCCTCTCGGTACCGTTGATTACGAAGGTACCATTGTCTGTCATGAGTGGAATTTCACCCATGTAGACTTCTTGTTCTTTAATGTCTTTTACAGTACCTGCTGGCGCGTCTTTATCAAAGATAACTAGGCGTAGTTTTACACGTAGTGGCTTTGAGTAAGTTACACCGCGGATTTGACATTCTTTAACGTCAAAAACTGGCTCACCAAGACGGTAGCTAACGTATTGCAGCTCAGAATTGCCGTTGTAGCTCTGAATCGGGAATACAGAACGGAAAGCGGCTTCAAGACCGTATTGACCTTCAGGATCCTGTTCGATAAATTTGTCGAACGAATCGAGCTGGATCGATAGCAGGTATGGAATGTCCAAAACTTGTGGACGAGTACCAAAGTCCTTACGGATGCGCTTTTTCTCGGTATAAGAGTAAACCATGGGGTTCCTCAGCTCGCTGATAAGTGACCCAAACTGTCCGCCCGCTCCTAGTTACTTAAGGGGGGTAAGGGACAGTGACTAATATAGCTGTTTACTGTAGTGACATTTCATTTCGTAAGAATGAAATGTTTTTTGCATGGATATCAGGCGCTTAAACAGCGGGAAAATTCGCCTATACCCTACAGCGCAAAAAGGCCGGTGGTTAAAAAACCACCAGCCAATTAGCCGTTAGGCTAAGAAACTATGCAATAATTACTTAACAGCAACAGTTGCACCAGCTTCTTCTAGCTGAGCTTTAAGAGCTTCAGCTTCTGCTTTCTCAACACCTTCTTTAAGAGGTGCTGGAGCGCCGTCTACTAGAGCTTTAGCTTCTTTAAGACCTAGGCCAGTTGCGCCACGTACTGCTTTGATTACAGCAACTTTGTTACCGCCAGCAGCTTCTAGGATTACGTCGAATTCAGTTTGCTCAGCAGCAGCTTCGCCTGCAGCAGCGCCGCCAGCTACAACAGCAGCAGCAGCAGAAACACCGAATTTCTCTTCCATTGCTTCGATTAGTTCAACAACTTGCATTACAGACATTTCTGCAACTGCGTCTAGGATTTGCTCGTTAGTAATAGACATAACAATTCTCTTTTAAGTCAACAATAAGTTTATTAAGCAACCAGTAAAAAGCAAGGCTTATGCCGCTGCTTCTTGTTTTTGATCGCGGATAGCTGCGATAGTACGCGCCAGCTTGCCAGCCGAAGCTTCTTTCATGCACATCATTAGGCGTGCGATTGCTTCGTCGTAAGTTGGTAGTGTTGCTAGTACTTCAGCGTCAGTTAAAGCGCCTTCAAATGCAGCAGCTTTGATCTCGAAATCTTTGTTCTCTTTAGCGAAGTCTTTGAAAAGACGCGCTGCAGCACCTGGGTGCTCATTAGAGAATGCGATTAGAGTAGGACCAGTGAAAGTGTCAGTTAGACACTCGTACTCAGTACCTTCAACCGCACGACGAGCAAGAGTGTTACGAACAACTCTCATGTAAACGCCAGCTTCACGAGCTTGTTTACGTAGAGAAGTCATCGCGCCAACTTGAACGCCACGAGAATCAGCTACAACTGCAGAAAGTGCACCACTGGCAGCTTCGTTGACTTCAGCAACAATTGCTTTTTTGTCTTGAAGGTTTAAAGCCATCTTGGATTTACTCCTGGTTGTCGTTACACCACTCACTATCATCACGACAGTGAGAGCTATTGAGGTGCTTCCCCAGAAGAAAGTTAACTATATTACATAGAGCTTTCTGTCAGTTCGGGCACCATCTACGTAGGATAATTAAGTTTGCTTTTACACAAACACCTACGGTCTTGGACGGAGACTGGGTCTTAATTCATTTCGAACTAGGAGACAGTTCAAAGAACCAAAGTTCAGCCCCAACCACAAATATTAGGCGCAAAATTATACACTAATTTTGCGCCTAAGCAAATAAATTATGCTTGAGTGTTCAGGCTAGCCTGATCAACAGCAACACCAGCACCCATAGTAGTAGAGATGCTTACTTTCTTCAGGAAAGTACCTTTCGCTGAAGATGGCTTAGCTTTCTTCAGAGCAACTAGAAGTGCTTCTAGGTTCTCTTTGATCTGCTCAGCAGAGAAGTTTGCTTTACCGATAGTAGTGTGGATGATGCCGTTTTTGTCGTTACGGTAACGAACCTGACCAGCTTTAGCGTTTTTAACTGCTTCAGCAACGTTAGGAGTTACAGTACCAACTTTAGGGTTTGGCATAAGACCGCGAGGACCTAGGATAGTACCTAGTTGACCTACAACGCGCATTGCATCTGGAGAAGCAACAACTACGTCAAAGTTCATTTCGCCTTTCTTAACTTGCTCAGCAAGATCTTCCATACCTACGATGTCTGCGCCAGCTTCTTTAGCTGCTTCAGCGTTAGCACCTTGAGTGAACACTGCAACGCGGATTTCGCGGCCAGTACCGTGAGGTAGTACAGTTGCACCACGTACGTTCTGGTCAGATTTACGAGCATCAATGCCTAGGTTAACAGCAACGTCTACAGACTCAACGAATTTAGCAGTCGCTAGTTCTTGAAGAAGAGCAACAGCTTCGTTGATTTCGTATTCTTTAGTTACGTCAACTTTTTCGCGGATTACGCGCATGCGCTTAGTTAGTTTTGCCATCTTATTAACCCTCTACCACTAGGCCCATTGAACGAGCAGTACCAGCGATAGAACGCTTCATCGCTTCGATGTCAGCACCAGTCATATCAGCAGCTTTAGTTTCTGCGATTTCTTGGATTTGAGCGTCAGTTACAGTACCAACTTTTTCAGTGTTTGGACGACCTGAACCAGACTTAACGCCAGCAGCTTTCTTAAGAAGAACAGCAGCAGGTGGAGTCTTAGTTACGAACGTGAAAGAACGGTCGCTGTATACTGTGATAACTACTGGAGTTGGTAGACCTTTCTCAATAGATTCTGTTTTTGCGTTGAACGCTTTACAGAATTCCATGATGTTCACACCGTGTTGACCTAGTGCAGGACCTACTGGTGGACTAGGGTTAGCCATACCAGCAGCAACTTGTAGCTTGATGTAAGCTTCAACTTTCTTAGCCATGATAATTCCTAAGTTTGGGTACAAACGCTAATCGCGGATCAGCTCCCCGTTTGTGTAAGAAACTTTTTACTTCACTTGAAGTAAAAAGGCGCGAAATTATAGTCATAATCCGCGCCTTATACAACCCTAAAAAGGTGATTTTTTATACTCTTTAACGAAGAGTCTTAGTCCAGCTTTTCAACCTGACCAAATTCAAGCTCAACTGGTGTCGCACGACCAAAGATCGATACAGACACTTTCAGGCGGCTCTTCTCGTAATCCACTTCTTCAACCGTACCGTTGAAGTCAGCAAATGGACCTTCGTTAACACGTACCACTTCACCCGCTTCGTACATTGTACGCGGACGAGGCGCTTCACTCGCTTTCTCAAGACGATTAAGAATCGCGTCAGCCTCTTTATCCGTGATAGGTGCCGGACGGTCTGAGGTACCACCAATGAAGCCCATGACACGCGGCACACTGCGTACTAGGTGCCATGATTCATCGTTCATAATCATCTGAACAAGGACGTAACCTGGGAAGAACTTACGCTCAGATTTGCGACGCTGACCCGCGCGCATTTCCACTACTTCTTCAGTAGGAACCAGTACTTCACCGAATAGCTCTTCCATGCCGTGCATTTTGATATGCTCGCGCAGAGATTGAGCTACACGACCTTCAAATCCAGAGAAGGCTTGAACCACATACCAGCGTTTTTTTGGAGCTTCACTCATGAATAAAAACCCTCTATACCCCAGTTGCTAGAGCTACTAGACGAACCATAATTCCGTCAATACCCCATAGCACTAGAGCCATTACAATACTTACAGCTAAAACGATCAGTGTTGTTTGCATGGTTTCTTGGCGAGTAGGCCAAACAACTTTACGTACTTCCATACGAGATTCTTTTGCAAAACTGATCGCTGCTTTACCTTTAGTCGTTGTTGCTGCAACGCCTAAGGCAGCTGCAATAAGAACAACAACGCCTGCAGCACGAACCACTACAGACATTTCACCATACAGGTAATTACCCACAACAGCGGCAGCTGCCAATACGAAAGCGGCTACCCACTTAAACGTATCTGCTGCGTTTGAGCTATCAGGAGTTTCAGCATTATTTGCTTTCATAAAACCAACCTGTTACAAGTCTTAATATAGACGACAACAACCCCGCTGTTGCAGGGCAAACTCCATATCGCTGAAAAAATCAGCGTACTCTTCTTAAGATTAAGCCTCTTTGCTTAATCTTGCTCTGCGCCCAACCCACTTCTGAACAAGAAAACAGCAAAAATAATGTTGAGTGCAGAAAAAGGGCATCAAATGATGCCCTTTTTGCTACTGGTTCGTCAAATCTAATTCAAGATTTTCCGAAAGCATCGCTAATTCGCTATGAATTAGTCGAAGATCTTAGCAACAACACCAGCACCTACTGTACGGCCACCTTCACGAATCGCGAAACGTAGACCTTCGTCCATTGCGATTGGTGCGATTAGCTCTACAGTCATCTGTACGTTGTCGCCTGGCAT
>NZ_JAWPOT010000388.1:0-630 GCF_033344415.1 Vibrio sp. 1727 | reverse complement strand
GACTCCATCTGTGCGTACTTAAAATGTTTGGAAGAACTAAGCGCAGGTAACCATGAGTTTGCCTTAGCGAAAAAGCGCCTAGACGTCACTTTACAAGAACGTAAAACGCCAGAAATGGAATACTTCCTTAATACATTCGCCCCAAGCTTTGAGCTATCGCTGGATGAAATCAGTTAGCCAGTTTAGTTTATGGAGATAAACGTGTCGTTTGAATTACACTCTTTGTGGCAAGAGCGCCACGATGATGAGCATAAAATCCGCCGTGATGACCACCGCAGCCCCTATCAACGTGATAGAGCGAGAATCCTGCACTCTGCGGCATTTCGACGCCTGCAAGCGAAAACTCAAGTTCATGGCAACAGCTTGGAAGACTTTCATAGAAGTCGACTTACCCACTCGTTAGAAGCGGCCCAATTAGGCACGGGTATTGTCGCGCAACTCAAAAAGAAACAGTCTGAATTTAAAGAACTATTGCCCTCGGACAGTTTGATTGACTCTCTGTGTCTCGCGCACGATATCGGCCACCCACCATACGGACACGGTGGCGAAGTCGCATTGAACTATATGATGCGTGACCATGGTGGCTTTGAAGGCAATGCGCAGACTTTTCGCATTGTGACCAAATTGGAG
>NZ_JAWPOT010000387.1:0-632 GCF_033344415.1 Vibrio sp. 1727 | reverse complement strand
GGGCAATATCGATTACGACGCTACTCAGTCGTGAGTTTTGACGATGGACCAGTGATAGATTTGAACAAGAGCAGCTTTGTACAGTCTTCAGATATCAACCGATTTCAGGGTGATGTCATTCGTCAATTTTAACCTATCGAGAAATACTTTTTAGCAAGTGAATGCTTTCGCGAAATGTGTGCGCTATTCGTGAGCGCGAACCACCTTCCAAATGGTCAAGAAATCGAAATTCACCAGATTCGAATCACTGCATTAGATAGCGAAACGCAGGTCGCGCCAGAAGGTGTGCACCAAGACGGTTTTGATCATATCGCGATGGTTGGTGTTGGTCGTCACAACATCATTGGTGGTGACATCATGCTATACAGCAGCCATAACCAAGCCCCATTTTTCCGCAAAGTATTAGAAAACGGGGAAGTGGCGATGTTGGCTGACAGCAAACTTTGGCACAACGCCTGTCCAATTCGTTCTGTGATTGATGACCAAGCAGGCCACATGGATGTCTTTGTATTAACCGCAACGGACAAACGTAATGAACTTCAATCTTAATCAAATCAGAGAACAGTTTCCCGCGCTGGCTCAGTATCATAATGACAAACCAGTTACGTTTTTTGATGGGCCTGGCGGCTCGC
>NZ_JAWPOT010000386.1:0-632 GCF_033344415.1 Vibrio sp. 1727 | reverse complement strand
GTTGAAGACAGCAAAACAGACAAGGTGCTCGATGCGGCTCGTGATGCAGGAGCAACGGGGGCGACCGTGATCAATAATGCTCGTGGTCAAGGTTTAAATCAGAAGCGGACGTTTTTTGGATTAACCCTAGAAGTACAAAAGGATGTTCTGCTCTTTGTGGTGGAAGAGCAGCTTTCTCGGCACATACTTGAGACCATTAATGAAGTGGGAGAGTTTGACCGAGAGTCGGGGCAGGGGAGTGCGATTCAAATTGATATCGAGGATGCCGTAGGTGTTGCGCATCAAGTCGAAACGTTGACCAAGGTGGTTGAGGATGAACTATGAGTAATCAAACGATAGTACGAGTAAGAGACGTCATGGCTGCTACTTACGTTATGGTAGATGGACTGATGACCGTATACGAAGGCATTACTCTGGCAAAGAAATATCAAGTGAAAGCGCTGGTGGTCAAAAAGCGCGATGACAACGATGAATACGGCATTGTATTAATGAATGATATTGCGAAGAAAGTGTTGGCAAATAACCGTGCCCCTCAGCGCACCAATATCTACGAAATTATGACTAAGCCTGCTTTGTGTGTCGATCCAGATATGAACGTCAAATACTGTGCTCGTCTGTTTGAGCGATTTGGG
>NZ_JAWPOT010000385.1:0-633 GCF_033344415.1 Vibrio sp. 1727 | reverse complement strand
ACACAGCAAGCTTTTTCGCCAGCTCTTTGGTATCCCACTCAGCGATCTCTTTACAGTCGATGATGACGCTACCACCATCTCGCTCTGTTAGGCGAGAAGCCATCGAGAGCAAGGTACTTTTACCGGCTCCATTTGGGCCAATGATCGACGTCACTTTGCCTTTTTCGAACTGAGTATCCGCGCTATCAACGACTTTACTCGAACCAAATGCTTTGGTTAGTTTCTCTATGACTTTCATGTTTATACGATTTTGTTTTTCAACAGCAAATACAAGAAGTAAATGCCGCCAAGGAAGTTAATGACCACGCTTAGCGTTGTCTCAAAATTAAATACGTTTTCAATGATCCACTGCCCTGAAAGCAAGGAGCTAATGGCCAACAGCGAACAGCCTATCAACAATGTTTTATGTTGATAGGAATGAAACATCTCACGGCTCAAGTTGGTCACAAGCAAACCAAAGAACATAATTGGGCCAACCAAAGCGGTAGAAATTGCAATCAAAACCGGAGAAAGGATGAAGACGTTGCGCGTCACTTTCGGCACATCAACACCCAAGCTTTTCGCGTTGTCTTGATCTAACCAGAACACATCCAATGTGCGATGCATACGAAACAATAACCAGCAAGCCAATAT
>NZ_JAWPOT010000384.1:0-633 GCF_033344415.1 Vibrio sp. 1727 | reverse complement strand
CTCGCGTAACTAACGCATAATATAAGAATTCTAAAATCAAGGCTCTACCACTCGTAGGGCCTTTTTCATAAACCGCAAAGACGGGTTTGGAAGTCAGCAATGAACAAAGAAAAAAGAATAGAAATTCTTGAACGATTAAGAGAAAACAACCCCAATCCTGAAACGGAACTGAACTGGAGCTCTCCATTTGAGTTACTCATCGCTGTGCTACTTTCAGCGCAAGCGACCGATGTTAGTGTAAACAAAGCCACTGACAAACTCTTCCCCGTTGCGAATACGCCACAAAGTATTCTCGATTTGGGTGTCGACGGTTTGAAGGAATACATCAAAACTATTGGCCTGTTTAACTCAAAAGCAGAAAACACCATCAAAACCTGTAAGATCTTATTAGAAAAACATAATGGCGAAGTGCCTGAAGATCGCGACGCTCTTGAAGCTCTTCCAGGAGTCGGCCGTAAGACCGCCAATGTCGTGCTCAACACCGCATTTGGTTGGCCAACCATTGCCGTCGATACGCACATTTATCGCGTTTCGAATCGTACTAAGTTTGCGATGGGAAAAACGGTAGATGATGTCGAACAAAAACTATTAAAAGTGGTACCAAAAGAGTTCAAACTCGATGTGCACCACTGG
>NZ_JAWPOT010000383.1:0-634 GCF_033344415.1 Vibrio sp. 1727 | reverse complement strand
AGCGATTCGAATGATTGAGTTGGATGACGATTGGCACGCAGAGCTTTTGCTCCACGATGTAATTGGGGAGTCTCGTGATATTGGCTATCTGGCGCTGCAAGGCCGCGCTTATCGCTGGATGGGAAATTTAGAAATTGCGCGTAACCAAATCCACAACGGATTAAAACATTATCGTACCGCCTACGAGTTACTTGAAAATACAGTGTTTGAGATTCAAGTTGCGATGACGCTTAACAACATCGGTACTGTCTATTTAGACTCCTCCGATTGGAATCGCGCAAGCAACTATCTAAAACAAGCACTCGATGTATATGAGAGCAGTGAATATGAGTACGACAACAGTTTCTTTATTGGCGTAATCTATGCCAACTTAAGCATTGTTCATCTTGGCTTAGGAGACAGTGAGAAAGCCGAATACTACTTCCATGAGGCGATTCGACGCTCAATGCAAACAGGGTCGGATGTTATTAAACATCATTCATTGTCCAACTTTTCTCAAATGCTAAGCAGCATCGGTAAAACAGACGATGCCCTACTGCTCGCACAACGCTGTGTTGAGTTACCTAACCCAGACGGCATCGAAATCATTAAGATGCCATGCTATGAAGCATTTGCCTAAGCGTATCTCGCCGAC
>NZ_JAWPOT010000382.1:0-635 GCF_033344415.1 Vibrio sp. 1727 | reverse complement strand
TGACGTGGAACCAGTACAACAACAGTGGCACAGCACCATGCTGGCTTGGATGGCGCTTCAAGGACAGGAACGTGGCCCCGCGACCGCGCTGGAGCAAAGCTGGAACGTACAATTCTGGCCCGATAAAAAAAATACCACCGGGCGTAAAATGTCGGCGCTGACTAAAGCCGATAAAGTTTGGACAGTGGAAGAGATCTCGACACAAAGCGTGACTGTGCAAGGTTTAGGGGCGTTGGAATGGTTACTTTATGATGATGCATCCACGCTTAATACCAATAGCAATGTATGTGCCTCAGGTGTTGCTATTGCCGAAAACTTGCACGATAAAGCACAGATCATCGCTAATTCTTGGGCTCAAAACCCGTGGAAGTCTTTGCAAAAGACAGAGTGGGAATCGGAGTACATTTCGCTGCTTTCTAACCAGCTAGAATACAGCATGAAAAAGCTCAGCCGTCCGCTAGCCAAGATAGGGCATCCTCGTCCTTACTTCTCGGAGTCTTGGCGCTCAGAAACCTCGCTCTCTAACTTAAAAGCTAACCTCGAAAGCTTGCATCAGTTGTATTTTGCGAACGGTAAAGGTTTAGATGCGCTGTTAAGGGCGCAAGGTAAAACGCAATTGGCGGATCGCGTCGCGT
>NZ_JAWPOT010000381.1:0-635 GCF_033344415.1 Vibrio sp. 1727 | reverse complement strand
GTAAAACGCGTGGTCAAAACAGCGAAACAGCTCTGCGACGAAGAAAATGCAGACATAGCCATTGTGTTACCAGCAGCTTATTTGCATGACTGTTTCACCTACCCGAAAGATCATCCAAATCGCAAGCAAAGCTCTGCAATTGCAGCCAAAAAAGCCATCGCGTATTTAGAGAGTATTCAATACCCTCAGCACTACCATGATGCCATCGCTCATGCGATAGAGGCGCACAGCTTTAGCGCCAACATCAGGCCAAACACGTTGGAAGCACAAATCGTCCAAGATGCTGATCGTCTGGACGCTTTAGGCGCAATTGGTGTTACGCGATGCATTCAAGTCAGCACTCATTTCAACGCTCAGCTTTACAACGATAACGACATGTTTGCTAAAGAGCGCGAACTCAACGACAAGCAATTCACCGTAGATCATTTCCAAACCAAGTTGTTTAAAATTGTCGACACCATGAACACGGAGTCTGCAAAACTTGAAGCCAATAAACGTAAAGCCTTTATGCAAACGTACCTAAAACAGTTACACGATGAGGTAACCGCGTAAATGTCAGAAAGCTATACGTTAATTAAAGAGCTTAAACGCCAGCTAAAGTCAGCTGGGCTGCATTATGTCGATGTTGCACAACA
>NZ_JAWPOT010000380.1:0-635 GCF_033344415.1 Vibrio sp. 1727 | reverse complement strand
CAGCCAAAACTGGCCATGGTGCTAAAGCCGCTACCAACGCCGCTTTGCAAAATAGGTTTTGGCGAAGTAACTTGCCTGTGTTCAACATAAGCTTTTCTCTACAACTGGCTGTTAAGGCACAGCAACAAAATAAATGTCGAGCGACAGCAACGAGCCAAAGCTCATCCACTGTAGTGATGTTCTGAACGTCTTTTTCTTCGGCAATAACAGGCATACACCGGTCAGGACGAAAAACACCATCAGCAGCGCAGTGATGTCGATAAACCACTTCCAAACATCACCACTGTTACGACCTTTATGCAGATCATTCAGCAGTGCCACCGCGCCATAATTGGTGGTTTCGATATCAGCGTCGCCAGTGGTCATATCAACGAAAACCGTGGCGTTATAACCCGGCCCTTTGAAATCCAGAGAGAGCTCGCCAAGCACCAATTCACCTTGCTCCACTTCGGTGTAAACGTCCAAAGCAGATGGAGTGCCACGTAAAGCCACTTCTTGGGTCAAAAAGTCAATGAGTGCAACGCGGTTTGGCTGGAAGCTTTCGCCGTTCAAAAACAAGGTCTGCGGCGGGATGATGATGGTGTGCTGTTGAATGATGGGTTCTTTTCGCTCAAACAGCTCAGGACGATTTAGCG
>NZ_JAWPOT010000379.1:0-636 GCF_033344415.1 Vibrio sp. 1727 | reverse complement strand
TCGTCATCGCAAACAGAACCAATCCATAAGTCGATGCCATCATAATGCCAGCCATACTTGCACTTTTTCGGATTCGCCAAGCCGCTTGCAACTCTTGATCATTTCCGGTGATCAGACACCAAAGTAAAACGGGTAAGCCCATCGCCCAAAACTGCGCACCAAGATAGAAGATCGCGCTGTATTGATCGTTGAAAATAGTTGATGCTTGCTGAGTCAGTAACGTTAATGCCTCTTTGTCCACCACAGAGTAACCTGTCGTGCCAATTGCCGCGATCAACGCCCAAAACACGCCTACATTTAGATACGCCACCAAAGAAACTTGGCGAACATGAGTCAACGGCACCAAAATGCAGCCAAAGGTGATCAACAAAAAACCAAGCCACTGTTGAGATGAAAGCGCATGGCCGAGTGCAACACTGAACCCTCCCACCATCATGACCGGCAAAGCGCGTGCAATTGGGTAAATCACACCAACATCGGCATGTTTATACGCCATGATCAAACCGACGAGATACACAATTTGCGCTATTCCACTAAAAGCCAGCATTCCCCAAAACTCAACTGGCAACGAAGTCCAACCGAGCGTGGTTAAATACCAAATTAGATATGGGGTAAGAACTCCACAAGCAGACAGGC
>NZ_JAWPOT010000037.1:0-31251 GCF_033344415.1 Vibrio sp. 1727 | reverse complement strand
GAGGGAGTAATCGCGCTGAGTTCTTTTAGTTGTTGATTTCATAACACTCTCCAATTTTGGGGGTGGAAAGTGTCAACTTTATTTAGGACGGCACAATTGAATGATTTAGAGCCGCTCGATGAGAGCGGCTTTTTTATGATTGAACTTGATGAGTGACTCATTTAAAATAGTTAGTCTTGCTAACTAAGTGGTGGTGGCTTTTATGGCATTAGAAGAAAGCTTGATTGATTTAGAGCGTTTTTGCGCCAAAGCTTGGCGTGTCTATGCCAAAGAAGATCCATTATCACATCTAAGCTTTAATGAGTTCGATTATTTACGTGTGATTCAGGTTTACCCTGAGGGTGTGCGAATAACCGATCTTGCAGAAGAGCTGCAAGTGACTAAGCCTTCCGCGTCGACAATGGTTGTGCGTCTGGAAAAAAAGGGTTTGGTGAAACGCATCGCATGTAATGAGGATGCTCGTGCTAAGCGTGTGTTGCTTACAGAAGAAGTCGCAGAAAAAATGTCTTTGGAGCAGGTAGTGTACAAAGATATCTCTGAACAAATGATGCAACAATTAAATCAGCAAGAAGCTGAGCAGTTACAAGCTTTACTGAATAAAGCATTGAGCAATAAGTCATTTTAAACTAAACCAAAGGCCTCCGCTGTATGGTTTAGTTTTTGTTGTTTCATCTTTTTTTTATTTAATTTAACCATTTAGTTAGCCTTGCTAATTAAATGATTAGCTTTGCTAACTACTGGTGACAGTCATGCAAAACTCAATTTATAGACAGTTTTGGAAATATACGATTCCAACCGTCGCAGCAATGCTCGTGAACGGTTTGTATCAAATAGTTGATGGCATTTTTATTGGCCGTTATGTTGGCGCTGACGGATTAGCTGGGATCAATGTTGCGTGGCCTATTATCGGTTCGATCCTCGGTATAGGAATGATGATTGGGGTGGGGACTGGTGCACTGACTTCGATCAAGCAAGGAGAGAACGATCATGAAGGCGCTAAGCGAATCCTAACGACCGGATTGACGTTGTTAGCGGCATTGATGCCAATCGTTGCTACAATATTGTTCTTGTTTTCGGATGAATTTATTCGCTGGCAAGGTGCGGAAGGGCGAGTGTTTGAACTTGCGCTGCAATATTTGCATATTCTGATTGTCGCGTGTGTATTCACGTTGGGTTCTATCGCAGTTCCGTTTTTATTACGCAATGACGACAGCCCGAACTTAGCAACGATTTTGATGGTCATCGGTGCCGTTATTAACATTGTATTAGACTACGTATTTATTGCTTGGTTGGAGTGGGAGTTAACCGGAGCCGCTATTGCCACTGCACTTGCACAATTAGTGGTCACTGTGCTCGGTATTGGTTACTTCTTTACTTCAAAAGCAACATTACGCCTTCGTATCCGCGACTTCAAAGTTCAGGTTGATGCTGCACCAAAGATTATCATGATAGGTACATCAAGCTTCTTTATGTACGCCTACGGCTCTGTGATGGTGGCACTGCACAACGCGTTATTTGCTCAATACGGAAGTGCAATGTTGATCGGAGCGTACGCCATTTTGGGGTACATCGTGACGGTTTACTATCTGATAGCCGAAGGAATTGCGAATGGTATGCAGCCTTTAGTGAGCTTCAACCACGGTGCACGTAATCAGGAGAACATCAGAAAGTTATTAAAGGTCGCGATGGGGACATCTGTGCTTGGTGGGGTGGCGTTCGTTGTTTTGATGAACCTTTTCCCGTACGAACTGGTTGCGGTGTTTAATAATGCTGACCAACAGTTGATTGATAGCACCGTGATCGGGATTCGTTTACACATGTTTGCGTTGTTCTTAGATGGTTTTTTAGTTGTGGCGGCCGCGTACTATCAATCAGTAAACAAAGGCAGCAAAGCTATGTTTGTAACACTAGGCAACATGCTGGTCCAGTTGCCATTCTTATTCATTATGCCGAAACTTTTCGGCGTGACAGGTATTTGGTTAGCTTTCCCATTGTCTAACATTGCATTGAGTTTGGTCGTGATCAGTATGTTGTGGCGAGATGTGAAAAAGCTGCTTAATGAGAGTTCTGTCGAACCAAGGGTGCAAGCCTGCTAACAAAAGCTAACAGATAAAAGCGAGGCTAGGCCTCGCTTTTATCTTTAAGGATTAAATGGTTTTTACTTCTAAGCCCGCTAGTTGATGCCAATAGCCATTGCATTGGCGGCTTTCGAGCTTTTCAGGATTATCGCCGTATTCGTTTGAGCGAAAACGCTCTAACTCTGAAAAAGTGTCGATACCAAGAGGGCTTAACCGGACCACATCAACCAGCCCTTTCATAGTAGGTAAGTCATTGATGAGGTTGTAGCAATACCCTGACTGTGTTTGAATGCCGTTAAGGTTAAAGACTTCTTGCCCTTCTTGGCTGCTGACCTGGATACCCGTAGGGTATTTGATACAGCAGGTTTCGCAATCGTCTTTCGCTCGGTTTTCAGCTCGGGCTGTGAAACAGCGAGCGGAATACGCTAAAGGCAAATAACCGTGGCTAAATACCTCAACTTCAAACTTGTTACGAATACCAAGCTCGTCACACTGAACTAAAGTATCGTTTAACCATTCGCGAGATAGCTCGACAGGCATGCACCAACGCATCATACCTTGCTTCAAAAATAAGTTGAGCGTGTGTGCGTTATAAGTATTGATTGCAGGGCCAACGACGAAAGGCACTTTATGCTCTGATGCCAATTGAACAGCAGATACGTCATTTGCTTCAATCGCGAAGTCACCGTTGTCGATGTACTTCTTCATTATGTTTACTTCACTCGGAGCTTCTAGTAGTGCCATTGTTGATAGCACCACTTGCTTGCCAGATGCAGACAGCTCTTTTGCGATTTCAAGCCAATGCGAAGGCTTCATTTCTCGACGTTTTGAACATACGGTTTCCCCAAGATAGATGATGTCCGCGGAGCTTGATTTCGCTTGTTCATAAAACGCTTCGATGTCTTGTTTTGGCCAGAAGTACAACAGCGGGCCAAGCGCGTATTTCATTGAATTATCCATCTTAACCTCTACTGCCATTTGCGGTGATAAGCACCAAGTGTGGTCTGCGTACCTTCAGACACGTTTGCCAATGCGGCATCCCAAGCCGCTTCGACTTGATAAGCTTCTGGGTTTGCTTGGTAACGGTCAATCGCGGCTCGCCATGTTCGAGTGACTTGTTCTACGTAAGCTGGGCTACGTTGGCGACCTTCAATTTTTACAGAAGCCACATTTGCAGCAAATAGTTCTGGCAGCATAGAGAGGGTGTTCAAACTGGTTGGTTCTTCCAGTGCGTGGTAGCGTTTTTTCTCGCCTTCGATTTCAGCTTCGAAACGACCTTTACACAAGGTAGGGTAGCCCGCATTTTCACCGGTGCTGTAGCGATCGATCAAAATGTCGTTAAGGCGGGATTCCAGACCATTTTCTGTTTCTTGCCAGCGAACGTACTTAGCTGGAGAGCATGCTCCCACAGTGTTTGGAGACTCACCTGTCATGTATGACGATAGGTAGCAGCGACCTTCAGACATGATACAAAGGCTACCAAAAGCAAAGACTTCTAACTCTACATCGCTAGTGATGTTGCGAGAAAGCTGTTTGACCTGATGAATCGATAAAACGCGAGGTAGCACTACCCGTTTTACGTTGAAGTTTTGTTTGTAAAAATCAATGGCTGCGACGTTGGTCGCTGATGCTTGCACTGAAAGGTGTAGTTCCAGATCGGGATATTTGCGAGCCGCGTACTCCAGAACTGCAATGTCTGCAACAATCAGCGCGTCTACACCCAGTGCCGCTGCGTTGTCTACTGCGTTCGTCCAACGCTCGAAGCCATTGGGATGAGCGAAGGTATTCAACGCGACATGAATTTTTTTATTGCGGTCATGAACGTATTGCACCGCTTTTTCTAACTTTTTGCCGTTAAAGTTGAGGCCAGCAAAGTGACGGGCGTTGGTATCATCTTTGAAACCAATGTAGACGGCATCGGCACCGCAATCAATCGCAGTTTTTAACGCAGGCAGGTTACCCGCGGGACACAAGAGTTCCATATGCTCACAATCATTGAGAATAAAAAGGTGTCCGCATTTTATGAAGAATTATGAATAGCGAAATTGACCTAAGTTAGGTTTAGCTCAATAAAGTCGATATTTACCCCTTGCGAGTAAGGGTATCGGGTCGGGGTTAGTTCTTGTGACGACGATTCTGTACAAACAGCTCTTCAATTTCATGTTTTGGCTGCGGGCGATAAAAATGGAATCCTTGAATCGCATTACATTGAAGGTTAGAGAGCAGGGTCGCTTGCTGGTGGGTTTCCACCCCCTCGGCAACGACAGTTAAGTCGAGCGACTTACCCAGATTAATGATGTTTTCAATCACAGTGACTTGTTTCGGTAGTGTGTCGATATCATTAATAAAAGCGCGGTCGATTTTTAGCTCGTCAATAGGGAAACGCGCTAAGTAGGAAAGAGAAGAGTAGCCGGTACCAAAGTCATCGATAGAGAGAGCGAAGCCAAGCTTTTTAATCGCATTCAACATTTGCAGTGTATGTTCGCTATCACTCATCACGGCACTTTCGGTTAGCTCGAAGGTAATGCAGCTTGGATCAAGCTCGGTAGTGCGAAGCAGCTTTTCCATAAAGTCGATCAGCTGTGGGTTGCCAAATTGCTCGGGAGAGAGGTTGATGGCGACACGGCCTGGCAGTATGCCTTGTTGCTTCCAACGTTTTACCGTATTGAAAACATCACGCATCACGACACGTCCAAGGTGTTCGATTAACCCAGCGCGCTCGGCGACAGGTATGAATGAGCCAGGACTAATGTACCCTTCGACTGGATGCTTCCAACGAACGAGCGCTTCTGCGCCGTTGATACTGAAGTCTCGCGCGTTAACCTTAGGTTGATACCACACTTCCAAACCGTTCTGCTGCAATGCTTTTTGCAGTTCGATTTCAAGCCACAAACGCATACGCGCTTCTTTGTTCATTTGATCGTTAAATTTGATCAGACGATTTCTACCACGATCTTTGGCTTCATACATCGCAGTATCGGCATTTTGTAGTAGGATTCGCGCATCTTGTCCGTCTTCAGGGTATCGAACGCTACCAATTGAACAGGCAAGGCGTTTACTGAAGTGGTGCAAGTCGAAAGGCTGGTTGATCAACGAGATAATGCGATCGGACAAAATTTCAGCCATGCGGGTATTTTCTGGCTCCGGCAGAATGACACCAAACTCATCGCCACCCAAATGACCAATAATCGCTTGGTTTGGCAGTAACCGTTTAAGACGGGCCGATACCTCTTGAATCACTTTATCGCCAATATGGTGACCAAGTGAGTCATTAATGTTTTTGAAGTTATCGATATCCAAATAGAACACCAGAAGCGGTGTTTGCTTTTTGATCAGCTGTTCCAAACGTTTGGTGAAGCCAAAGCGGTTGTAGAGTTTGGTGAGCGAGTCAATGTGTATGTCTTCATTCGATGCAGAAGACAGGTTTTTGGGCGCATCATCAGCATCTTGGATTAGGATAATTTGAGATTCGCTACCTAATATCGCCGTGGAATCCGCGTGTAGCTGAACTTTCCGTTCAAAGCCGCATCTTGCGCTGGTTAAGCAGACAAAAGGTTTGTCAGAAATTAATGTACTCAATCGATGACTAAATACCTTTTTACTGTTTTCATCGATGAATAAACGACTTAGCTCTTCGCCCAACAATTCATGAGGAGAGTTAAGTCCGAGAAGGCGCGCTGATGCGGGGTTCGCAGAGATGACAATATCATCTTCGATAAGCAGTAAGCCGTCTGGTAGCAGTTGTGTTAACTTCGCAAACTTACTTTCGGACTCTTCTAAGGAGCGAACGAGTATCTGCTTTTCTGAAGTATCGACAGCGTGAAAAACAACAAAGCGAATGTCGTTACCTTCAAAAACTGGCGAAAGACTAAAGTGAAGACTGGTTTCAAGGTCGGTTTCATCGAGCGTGATTTCGGCTTCGACATGTGCCCCTTTGAACGCGCGCTGATAGTATGGTGCAAGCTTCTTATAAAACTGCTCACCCAGCACTTGGCAATCGTTTAAGCCGACGATTTCCTCATGACTTAAACCTGCGATATCGCAGTAACGGTCACTTACCATTCGATAATTGTGTTTTTTATCAAGAATGGCAAAGAAGAAAGGGCTATTTGAGGTTAGCGTGGCAAACCAATGTTTTAATTGCTGGGAAGGCATTAGGGTATTACCGATCTCCAATGAGCCAGATTATTCGTCCGTGTATAAAAAGCGACACCCTGATAAGCCTGCGGCGGTCTACCACCAAGCTAAAGTGTTACCTGCCATTAAAGGGCTCGCGGTTTTAGCTGTGCAGTCGACAATCACATGGATACGCTCAGATAACTATAACTTTGAAAATACGGTTGTAAAAGTGTTTATCCACCTGTTCGCATCAATAATACACGTAAGTTCAAAAAAAGAAGCGTTAGTGAACAATAAACCACCAATCTAAAATAAGCACTTTATTGATACATAACAGTAATCTCATCGCCACGATTGCTTAATATAAGCAACCTAATGACAAAGTAACGGATAATGAACGTGTTAAACAAGATTCGCAGTCAACTAGTAAAGAACGCAGCTAACATTTTGCGTTCTCCAGTCCAGTTATTACCACAGCCAATTCAGCAAAAAGCGTTGCTGGAAGGGCTAAAAATGGTGTTTAAAGAAGCCTTGGAAGATGGTGACTTTGAGTTCCTTGAAGACAAGTGGTTAAAAGTTGCGATTAAAGACTTGAACTTAGCATGGTACATCAGCTATCAAGACGAAAAATTGGTGGTAGCTGAAAAACCAGTTCAGGAAGATGTGAGTTTTAGTGGTAATCTAAACGACCTAGTACTGATTGCTGGTCGTAAAGAAGACCCTGACACACTGTTCTTCCAACGTCGCCTTTCAATTGAAGGTGATACTGAGCTTGGCTTAGAAGTGAAAAACTTAATGGACAGTGTCGACTTAGAGCAGTTACCGAAAGCAATGCAAGTCGCTTTGAATCAATTGGCTGATTTTGTTCAGAAAGGAGTTCAAGCGCCTGCACAACCAACCGGAGTAGCGAATGCTTATTCGAACTGAAGCCCCAGCGGACATTCTTACCATTGACCGCTTATTGAAACACGCCTTCCCGACGGAAGCTGAAGCTGAGCTTGTGATGCGTTTGCGCGAAAACAGCAAATTCACGCTTTCCTTAGTCGCGTGTACAGATGAGGGAGAGGTTATAGGCCATGCTTTATTTAGCCCTGTGACCTTAAATGGTGAAGATTTGTCATGGCAAGGGCTAGCGCCATTAGCTGTTCATGAAGATTACCGTCGCCAAGGCATCGCTGCAGAGTTGATCAAAGAAGGTTTTGATTCACTGCGTGATTTTGGCTACCCAGTGTGTGTGGTGTTGGGCGATCCTGATTATTACGCGCGCCAGGGTTTTCAATCATGCGACGAGATGGGCTTTGAATGTGCTTGGGATGTCCCTAAAGGTGCATTTCGAGTCGCAGAGTTGGTCGAAGGTCAATGTGCTGGACGCTCCGGACGCATAGACTATGCGCCAGAGTTCTCTGAACTGTAAATGAAAGAAGCCCACGACTAAGTGGGCTTCTTTCTTATTCACTGAAAACTGAGATAGGGAGGTTAGGATGACTGGTTACTTTTCTTTTTGCCCCAGATCTCTATTTTCGCTTTTTTACTTACCCCTAGCAGGCTGAGTTTTGTGCTCCCCCAGCTACTGTAAGTCATTTCAATCTGTTTTAGCTTGGCTTCTTTTGTACCTGGAAGGCTCCAGGCACGAGTCGACAATCCGCTTGTTAGTACGCCCATAGAGGAAAGCTTTTTCTCACTACCATCTGTCATGACGACTTTTAAACCATTAATGTCTACCGTTCCTTGCACACATTTTAGTTTTATTTTACTGAAGCTTCGGTTTCGGAATAGGCTATTTGGTGTCACGGTATCTGTTTCTGTATGAAAGTTAACGGTTTTCGTTGCAATCAGCTCCCACTCATCGCTGTTATTAGCAAAAACACTCATGCTGGTGGCGGCTACCAGTGTGCAAAGTAGTAGCGTATTTAAGAATTTCATAATGTACCTCATATGTCATACCCAATGTGTGGCCGTTGGCAAAACGCTATGTTCAGGAATATCCAAATCATCTCATTGTGTTCAGGTGTTCCTTGAAGTCCTTTAGGTATAATCGCGATAATTTGATAGGATTGCCCTCGTTCAAATAGGTGACGGAAAATGTCAATTAACGAGAAACAGTATTTACGTGAAATGGGGATCAGCACATGGGAGCTGGTACACCCTGAAAGACTGGAAGGCTATCAATCGCCATTATTGGATTTGCAAAGTTCATGTAAACTCCTATTGGTATCGCCAATATGTCCAGAAAACGAGACGGCATTGATGTTTGAGCGCGTATTAAAAAGCATTAAGCTCACGCTTGATGATGCGCTACACCTAGAGCCTGAGCGCTTATCCATGCTGGGTGAACATCAGCTAGAGTGGGTGTGGTTTGCAGGCTGTGAGGCTGATCAAAGCATCAAGGCAAAGCACCTGACCTCGCCACTATTACAAGATATTGATGGTAATAACGAACAGCGCCGCGCATTGTGGCAACAAATCTGTTCGTACTCTTCTTAACGGAGCTAATGCGTGACAATTGAAATTACGCCGATGCGTGCAGAGCACCTCGACCAAGTTTGGCAAATCGAGCAGCAAGCACATTCTCACCCTTGGGCCGAATCTTTGGTTCGTGACTTATCCAGTCGCGGTGCTTGCCATCATGTGATGCTGGAAGGCTCTCAAGTGGTTGGTTACTTCTATGGACAGAATATTGTTGGAGAAGTGACACTATTAAATATTGCAGTAGCGCCTTCTCAACAGGGCAGAGGGCTAGGGCAAAAATTGCTGGACGCGTTTATTGAATACTGTGAACAAGCCAAAGCAGAGAGTGCTTGGTTAGAAGTGCGTGAAAGTAATCACCCAGCTATCCATATTTATGAGCAAGCAGGTTTTAATGAAGTGGACCGTCGTTACAACTATTACCCAGCTAAATCGGGAAATGGTAAGGAAGACGCCATTATCATGAGTTACTTATTTTTGAGTTAGTTTTAGGCCGTTACTAATTACCTCATCAACACTTATGCTTTAAATGCGTATCCGGATTCGAGGCTTTTGAATATGTAATAATAATTTTTTGAATTTTTACATCTCTTTGTGTGGAGCTGGCTTTCCCTTGTTAGTTGCAGGTAAAGGCTGGTGAGCCGAGTAAATTCAGTTCATGTCTTTCCAGTTTGCTAGCACAGCGATAATAAGCGAGAATACCGCACAATATCGAATAGTAGATATGCTTGCCTATTTTGTGAGCATGAAAGTAATTTAGAAGATTAACTAATGTCAAATCCCCTTTTTTTAGGCGAAGTGTCTAAGCGCAGAACGTTCGCTATTATTTCTCACCCGGATGCGGGTAAAACCACCATTACTGAAAAAGTACTGTTATTCGGAAACGCGATCCAAAAAGCAGGTACGGTTAAAGGTCGTGGTAACGCACAGCACGCAAAATCAGACTGGATGGAAATGGAAAAGGAACGTGGTATCTCGGTTACTACTTCTGTAATGCAGTTCCCTTACAACGATTGTCTGGTAAACCTACTTGATACGCCTGGACACGAAGACTTCTCGGAAGATACTTACCGTACTCTAACGGCAGTTGACTCATGTCTGATGGTTATCGATGCAGCGAAAGGTGTTGAGGACCGTACTCGTAAACTAATGGAAGTTACACGTCTACGTGACACGCCAATCGTAACCTTCATGAACAAACTTGACCGTGACGTTCGTGATCCAATGGAAGTATTGGATGAAGTAGAAAACGAATTGGGCATGATGTGTGCGCCAATCACATGGCCAATCGGCTGTGGTAAAGAGTTTAAAGGTGTTTACCACATTCACCGTGATGAAACGATTTTATACGAATCAGGTCACGGTCATGAGATTCAAGAAGTTCGAATCATCAAAGGTCTCGATAACCCAGAGCTTGATGAAAAAGTTGGTGCAGGCCTTGCGGAAAGTGTTCGAGAAGAGCTTGAGCTTGTCATGGGTGCTTGCCCTGAGTTTGATTTGGAAATGTTCTTAACAGGTGACCTGACGCCAGTTTACTTCGGTACTGCATTAGGTAACTTTGGTGTGGATCATATGCTAGACGGTCTAACTGAATGGGCTCCAGCGCCGAAAACTCGTCAAGCGGTTGAACGTGAAGTTGAAGCGACTGAAGAGAAGTTCTCTGGTTTCGTATTTAAGATCCAAGCGAATATGGACCCAAAACACCGCGACCGTATCGCATTCATGCGTATTGTATCGGGCACTTACACGCAAGGTATGAAGATGAACCACGTTCGTCTTGGCAAGCAAGTGAGTATCTCTGATGCAGTAACCTTTATGGCTGGTGACCGTGCACGTGCAGAACACGCTTACGCCGGTGACATCATTGGTCTACACAACCACGGCACTATTCAGATTGGTGATACCTTTACGCAAGGTGAATCACTGAAGTTCTCTGGTATTCCGAACTTCGCTCCGGAACTATTCCGTCGTATTCGCCTGAAAGATCCATTAAAGCAGAAGCAGCTTCTCAAAGGTTTGGTTCAGCTATCAGAAGAAGGTGCGGTACAGGTATTCCGTCCTCTACAGAACAACGATCTGATCGTTGGTGCCGTTGGTGTACTTCAGTTCGATGTTGTTGTGGCTCGTTTGAAATCTGAGTATAACGTTGAAGCGATTTATGAAGGCATTAACGTTGCAACTGCTCGTTGGGTTGAGTGTGGTGATGCGAAGAAACTGGATGAGTTCCAACGCAAGAATCAAGCGAACTTAGCATTGGATGGTGGTGATAACCTAACGTATATCGCTCCAACAATGGTTAACTTAAACTTGGCGAAAGAGCGTTTCCCTGACGTTGATTTCCGTGCGACGCGTGAGCACTAATTTGCGCGGTTAGGGTAAGCCTTAACGCAAACTAGATTTTAAAACGCCCTTGGCTATAAACTTAGCCAAGGGCGTTTTTATATAAGGATAAGATATGAATTGGTTTAAACGTGGGCTAAAGCGTTACGACAACTGGTGTAAAGAGATGGGGTTAACTCCCGATCAGAAACGCAGTTGTGTCCCATATCGAAAAGACCCAGCCCATCAAACTGAAGAGAAGAGTGAAGCCCAACCATCCTCTGATTTTCTGCCCGCAGATACAGATAAAAAGAGTCAAGATGAAGCTCTTTGATACGCACTGCCACTTTGATTTTGATGTGTTTCAAGATGACTTTGCACATCAACTTGAGCTTGCTCAAACGCAAGGCGTCGCAAGAATTTTGATTCCTTCCGTCGGTCCGCAAAACTGGGCTCGTATTCAAACTTTGGCAGAGCAACATGCCAATTTGTATTATGCGCTCGGCTTTCATCCGTATTTTCTTGAAGATAACGTTGAGCAGCACCTTACAGAGCTAGAAGGCTATCTAAATCAAAAAGGGCAGCAGTGCGTGGCAATAGGAGAGTGTGGTTTAGATTTTGCCATTGATGTTGATCCACAGTTGCAAGAAAAGATACTTGAAGTTCAATTTGAGCTGGCTAGACGCTTCGAACTCCCAGTTATTTTACATAGCCGAAAAGCGCACAATCGCCTCATTCAAATGGTGAAAGCGGCGAATCTCCCTAGAGGTGGTGTGCTACACGCTTTTTCTGGGAGTTATCAGCAAGCCATGGAGTGGGTCAAATTAGGTTTTTTTATCGGTGTAGGAGGAACGATTACCTACCCAAGAGCCAAGAAAACACGCGACGCAATTCAAAAATTACCACTCGAAAACCTAGTAATCGAAACAGACGCACCAGATATGCCTATACTTGGATATCAAGGGGAGTCAAATCACCCAGCCAAACTCATTCACGTCTTTAATGAGCTCGTAGAGTTGCATAACGGCCGAAAGCAATCGATTGCCTCTCAACTGTGGAAAAATAGCAATTTTGCTTTCTCGATATGTGAATAAAATCTAAAGATGTGGTTTGAAATCGAAAACGTTTTCCTGCTTATTGTGAATTAACTCACAAAGCTGATTGAATCAATCATGAATCTTATAGGAAAGTGTGAGGCTGGCATTACTTTAATTGATTCTGCATGAGTATAATTGCCCCCGCTTTATAGCTCCATTTTGTAACACGCCAATAAATAACTTATAAGGAAGTCATAAACTATGAGCCTGTTTATGAGCCTAATCGGTATGGTAGTGCTTCTTGCGATTGCAGTGGCATTTTCTAACAACCGAAAAGCTATCAACTTTAGAACTGTGGGTGGCGCATTCGCTATCCAATTCGCATTAGGTGCATTTGTTCTGTATGTACCTTGGGGCCGTGATCTACTAAACGGTTTCTCTTCAGGTGTTTCTAACGTTATCAACTACGGTAACGATGGTTCATCATTCCTGTTCGGTGGTCTTGTTTCTGACAAGATGTTCGAAGTATTCGGCGGCGGCGGTTTCATCTTCGCATTCCGTGTTCTTCCTACACTGATCTTCTTCTCTGCACTGATTTCAGTTCTTTACTACATTGGCGTTATGCAATGGGTTATCAAGATTCTTGGTGGCGCACTACAAAAAGCGCTAGGCACTTCGCGTGCGGAATCAATGTCAGCAGCAGCTAACATTTTCGTAGGTCAAACTGAGGCACCTCTAGTTGTTCGTCCATTCGTTCCAAAAATGACTCAATCAGAGCTATTCGCGGTAATGTGTGGTGGTCTAGCTTCTGTTGCTGGTGGTGTACTAGCTGGTTACGCATCTATGGGTGTTCCACTAGAGTACCTAGTTGCGGCATCATTCATGGCAGCACCAGGTGGTCTACTGTTCGCTAAAATCCTTCACCCTGAGACTGACCAGCCTCACGAAAGTATCGAAGAAGCGATGGACGGCGGTGACGACAAACCAGTTAACGTAATCGACGCAGCTGCGGGCGGTGCGGCTTCTGGTCTACAACTTGCGCTTAACGTAGGTGCAATGCTAATCGCATTCGTTGGTCTAATCGCGCTAATCAACGGTATGCTAGGTGGCATCGGTGGTTGGTTCGGCATGCCAGAACTAACACTAGAGCTAATTCTAGGTTACGCGTTCTCTCCACTAGCATTCCTAATCGGTGTTCCATGGGCAGAAGCTGTAACAGCTGGTTCATTCATCGGTCAGAAAATCGTAGTGAACGAATTCGTTGCTTACTTGAACTTCACACCATACCTAGGTGAAAACGCTCAAGTAATCGCGGCAACTGGTGAAGTAATGTCTGAGAAGACAACAGCTATCATCTCATTCGCACTATGTGGTTTCGCGAACCTTTCTTCTATCGCGATTCTACTTGGTGGTCTAGGTAGCCTTGCACCAAACCGTCGTAGTGACATCGCTCGCATGGGTGTTAAAGCAGTTCTTGCAGGTACGTTGTCTAACCTTATGGCAGCGACAATTGCAGGCTTCTGCTTAAGCCTTGCAGCACTATAATTAGAATCGGTTCTTAATATATAGACGCCGTTTTACATCATGCCCTGTAGCAAGAGATTGCTGCGGGGCATTTTTCGTTTTTCGGGCTCCAAAATTTCATCGGGTGTTTGCCTTAGTCGAGGTATTACGCAGTCAATGGAATAGGGGCTAGGAAATTTTGAGATACAAACCGTTTGCGCTCTATTTGGTGCTACAGTTTTGCGGTGAAACTCTATAATGTATTAATCACAGGATAGTGGTTAAGCTTGATTCTTAATCACGTAATGAATATTACATAATCGATGGGCAAATGAATTGCCCTGCAATATTAGATCTAATAGGCGTTTTGCTTTGTGATGTGATATTAAAGACACCGCAATCATAGATTGTTGTGCCATAGGCCAAACTGGTACTGTGCGGTGACAAGGATAGCAATTGGCATATGATAAATTTTCGCTGTATATGCCGAGTCTTCAGGGAACCAAGTCCGTTCATTAATAGACTGTTTAGCCATTTACTCACATTGTCTCGACTTGTTGATTATAGTTAAAGACGTGATGTAAGGCTGAGTAGTGAATTTTTTGAATATTGATCGGAGATAGAAATGAGCGATTTAAAAGCAGCAGCGCTACGTGCACTTAAACTTATGGACCTAACTACGTTGAATGACGATGACACTGATGCAAAAGTGATCTCACTATGTCATGACGCGAAAACAGCAGTAGGCAACACAGCTGCAATTTGTATTTACCCTCGCTTTATTCCTATTGCTAAGAAGACACTTCGTGAGCAAGGTACGCCAGAGGTTCGTATTGCAACAGTAACGAACTTCCCACATGGTAACGACGACATTGAAATCGCAGTTGCTGAAACAAAAGCGGCGGTTGCTTACGGTGCAGACGAAGTTGACGTAGTTTTTCCTTACCGCGCGCTAATGGCGGGTGATGAGAAAGTAGGCTTCGAACTAGTTAAGCAATGTAAAGAAGCTTGTGGTGACATTCTTCTTAAAGTGATCATCGAAACAGGTGAACTAGAAGAAGAAGCACTAATCAAGAAAGCATCTCAAATCTGTATTGAAGCAGGTGCTGACTTCATTAAAACTTCAACTGGTAAAGTGCCAGTAAACGCAACACCAGAATACGCTCGCATGATGCTTGAAGTTATTCGCGACATGGGTGTTGCAGAAACTGTTGGTTTCAAACCAGCAGGTGGTGTGCGCACTGCTGAAGACGCAGCTGCATACCTAGCAATGGCTGACGAAATCCTAGGTGACAACTGGGTTGATGCTCGTCACTACCGTTTTGGTGCGTCTAGCCTGCTAACCAACCTACTAAATACATTAGAAGTATCGGACGACGTCGCTGATCCAACAGCGTACTAATTCCAATAATACCTCTGAACGGTAGCACCTAAACGGGTGCTACCAAACCTCTTCTATCCTACTACAACCATGGCTCAAAAGAGCTTGGGAGGCACTAATGTATTTACCACAAGAAATCATTCGTAAAAAACGTGACGGCGAAGTCCTAACCGCCGATGAAATCAACTTCTTTATTCAAGGCGTAGCGAACAACACGGTATCTGAAGGTCAGATTGCGGCGTTTGCTATGACGATTTTCTTTAATGAAATGACCATGGATGAGCGCATCGCCTTAACGTGTGCAATGCGTGATTCGGGCATGGTTATCGACTGGAGCCACATGAATTTCGGTGGTCCAATTGTCGACAAACACTCAACCGGTGGTGTGGGTGACGTAACTTCTTTAATGCTTGGCCCAATGGTGGCAGCGTGTGGCGGTTTCGTACCTATGATCTCTGGCCGCGGTCTTGGTCATACAGGCGGTACGCTGGATAAACTTGAATCTATCCCTGGTTACAACATTACGCCGAGCAACGATGTTTTTGGTCAAGTAACCAAAGACGCTGGTGTGGCGATCATCGGTCAAACTGGTGACCTTGCTCCTGCGGATAAGCGTGTTTACGCGACTCGTGATATTACCGCAACGGTAGACAATATCTCCCTGATTACGGCGTCGATCCTTTCTAAGAAACTGGCGGCGGGTCTGGAATCGCTAGTGATGGACGTAAAAGTGGGTTCAGGTGCATTTATGCCAACTTACGAAGCGTCTGAAGAGCTAGCAAAATCAATCGTTGCGGTAGCAAACGGTGCTGGCACTAAGACTACGGCAATTCTTACGGACATGAATCAAGTATTGGCGTCTTCAGCGGGTAACGCGGTAGAAGTTCGTGAAGCGGTTCGTTTCTTAACAGGTGAATACCGTAACCCTCGTCTACTTGAAGTGACCATGGCTTCATGTGCTGAAATGTTAGTACTTGGCAAGCTTGCTGAGAACACAGAAGACGCACGCGCAAAACTGATGGAAGTGCTGGATAACGGCAAAGCAGCTGAGTGCTTCGGCAAGATGGTTGCTGGCTTAGGCGGCCCTGCGGACTTCGTAGAAAACTACGACAACTACTTAGAAAAAGCAGAAATCATCAAGCCAGTTTACGCAACAGAAACGGGCATTGTCTCTGCAATGGATACACGTGCTATCGGCATGGCTGTGGTTGCTATGGGTGGTGGTCGTCGAGTCGCTACTGATGAAATCGACTACGCAGTTGGTTTCGACGAGTTCATCCGCCTAGGTGAGGTCGCAGACAGTGATAAACCTCTTGCGGTCATCCACGCTCGCACTGAAGAGCAATGGGAAGAAGCGGCAAAAGCACTGCGCAGTGCAATCAAAGTAGGTGGTGAATACACACCAACTCCAGAGGTTTACCGCCAAATTCGTGCAGAAGATATCTAATAGAACAAGTAATTACACAAGGCCTACTCAACCATAATAAAAAGCCGAGTGGGCCTAAGGAACGAGCAATGAAAAGAGCATTTATTTTAGTACTAGACTCATTCGGTATCGGTGCAACTGCCGACGCTAAAGAATTTGGTGATGTAGGTTCAGACACACTAGGTCACATCGCTGACCAATGTGAAAAAGGCTTAGCAGATAACGACAATCGCCAAGGTGCACTTCGCCTTCCAAATCTATCGAAACTTGGTTTGGCAATGGCGCATAAAGAATCGACAGGTCGCTTCGCACCTGGACTAGACACAGACGCTGAAATCATTGGTGCATACGGTCATGCAGCAGAGCTTTCTTCAGGTAAAGACACGCCGTCTGGTCACTGGGAAATCGCAGGTGTTCCTGTTCTGTTTGACTGGGGTTACTTCACTGACAAAGCAAACAGCTTCCCGAAAGAATTGACTGACCGCATTCTTGAGCGTGCAGGTCTTGACGGTTTCCTAGGTAACTGTCACGCGTCTGGTACTCAAGTTCTTGACGATCTTGGTGAAGAGCACATGAAGACTGGCAAACCAATCTTCTACACGTCTGCTGACTCTGTATTCCAAATCGCATGTCACGAAGAGACTTTCGGTCTAGACCGTCTACTAGAGCTTTGCCAAATCGCACGTGAAGAGCTAGAAGATTACAACATTGGTCGTGTTATCGCGCGCCCATTCGTTGGTGCTGGTAAAGGTCAATTTGAGCGTACAGGTAACCGTCGTGATCTTTCTGTAGAGCCACCATCAGCAACGGTTCTTCAGAAGCTCGTTGATGAGAAGCAAGGCAACGTGGTTTCTATTGGTAAGATTGCTGATATCTACGCAAACTGCGGCATCACTAAGAAAGTGAAAGCGACAGGTATCCCTGCATTGTTCGAAGCAACGCTAGAGCAAATCAAAGAAGCGGGCGACAACACGATCGTATTCACTAACTTTGTAGACTTCGACTCAGCTTACGGTCACCGTCGTGACGTAGCGGGTTACGCAGCGGCACTTGAGTACTTCGATGATCGTATCAACGAAGTGCTAGAGATTATGGAAGAAGACGATGTGCTTATCCTAACGGCAGACCACGGCTGTGACCCAACATGGCCAGGTACTGACCATACTCGTGAGCACATCCCAGTATTGGTTTATGGTCAAAAAGTACCAGCTGGTTCTCTTGGCCGCCGCGAAACATTCGCAGATATCGGTCAAACATTGGCAAGTTACTTCGGTACTTCTCCAATGGATTACGGTAAGAACTTCCTATAATTAGTTAGGTTTTTGAAAACTAGGAGCTTGATTGCTCCTAGTTTTATGTTTGCAGTATGTAAATGCTGCTTGTCGGAAATGAGAATACTCTGGCTTATATCGCCTTAAGCGCGGAGCGCTAGAGAAAGGTTAAGGAAAAGAAAATGGCAACTCCACATATCAATGCTGAAATGGGTGCATTTGCAGACGTCGTACTGATGCCTGGCGATCCACTACGTGCAAAATACATCGCAGAGACTTTCCTTGAAGATGTCGTTCAAGTGTGTGACGTTCGTAATATGTTTGGTTACACAGGCACATACAAAGGCCGTAAGATCTCGGTAATGGGCCACGGTATGGGTATCCCATCATGCTCGATTTACGCGACTGAACTAATCAAAGACTTCGGCGTGAAGAAAATCATCCGTGTTGGCAGCTGTGGCGCAGTGAATGAAGACATCAAAGTGCGTGATGTTGTGATCGGCATGGGTGCATGTACTGACTCTAAAGTGAACCGTATCCGCTTTAAAGGTCATGACTTCGCGGCAATCGCAGACTACAACATGGTTCGTGCGGCAGAAGACGCTGCAAAAGCTCGCGGTATTGACGTTAAAGTTGGTAACCTATTCTCAGCAGAGCTTTTCTACACGCCAGATCCAGAAATGTTCGATGTAATGGACAAGTACGGCATTGTTGGTGTTGAAATGGAAGCGGCTGGTATTTACGGTGTTGCGGCAGAATACGGTGCAAAAGCTCTGACAATCTGTACGGTTTCTGATCATATCAAGACTGGCGAACAGACTACATCTGACGAGCGTCAAACGACATTCAACGACATGATGCTAATCGCACTAGATTCAGTATTGCTTGGTGACGAAGAGTAAGCGACGAAGAGTCATTCTATTTTTCGCTCTCAAGAGCTAAAAAAACAGCCCGCACATTGCGGGCTGTTTTTATATGAGTTGTTAGCGCTACCTAGTTACTTGGTTAGCAGCAGGTTTGGCGCTTTTTTACGACGTATCGGTTGTCGACGTAAAATCAAGATGAACAACATACCACAGACAAAGCTCATTAAGACCATCATGTACATATAACGATCGCTCTTGCGATAGTGGTGGTCAGAAATAGCCGTCACCCGGCCCGTCTCAAAGGTCACGCGAACAAAACCGATAAGCGCACCATCTGCAAAAACTGGTTCAACCAACTGCTGGCGACCAATGGAAGCTGTTGCCAAAGGCGTATCCAGGCCAAGAACTTCGCGTACCGATAATGCCTCTTCACTAGACGCTAAACGTACACCCTGTGCATCGTAGATTGTTGCATCAAACACTAAACGGTCTTGTGCTAGTTGGTTTGTTAGCTGAAGTAATCGTTCTTGATCTTTAGTTAAAATCATCTCACTGGCAGAAAGAGACGCTTGTGAAATCAAAACTTTGGTGAGTGTTTCAAGCTGTTGTGCTTGAATTTTCTCATTACCCTTACTGATCACAACACTGTTTTTTATTGTGATAAACAACATCACACACAGTAGGATTAGTGCCAGAATTCTTAGGGCATTCCTTACTGAGAACAAAGATTCACTCATGCTCTTTACTCATCCATTTAAAATAAAACAAAGACTTGCCTTTTTAGTTTGTTGAGGTAACGTTTTAGCAAAGTCATAAGGGATTATATACATGGACGCGTCAAAAAGCTTGCCTATCAGAAAACATACGACACTTTTAAAACGATTACCCGAGACTCGATTTGCCTCCCAATTAGATAAAGCAAAAGCAAACTGGATCGTATTTGCTGAGTACCTTTCGCCAAGTCACTTCGAAGACATTGATTTCTTCACCGGCTTTTACAACCCGATACTAGAAACGTGGAAAGTTGGCCAATATGAAGTAGCCCTGATGGCCGGAGAGTTGACTCCTCAACATGAAACGATCTTACAAAGTCTCAACCTAGATTACGCCTCGCTTAATGAAGTGCCCGATCTATCAACCCAAGGGTTGATTGTATTTGATATGGATTCAACGGCGATCCAGATAGAGTGTATTGATGAAATCGCGAAACTGGCAGGAGTAGGGGATGAAGTCGCTGAAGTCACTGAACGTGCCATGCAAGGTGAGCTGGATTTTGAGCAAAGTTTACGTCAGCGAGTTGGTAAGCTCAAAGGTGCCGATGAATCAATTCTTGAACAAGTTCGTTCCCAGTTACCATTCATGCCGGACTTTGAAGCGCTAATTGCGACGTTGAAAGCCTTGGGCTGGAAAACAGCGATTGCTTCCGGTGGTTTTACTTACTTCTCTGATTACATCAAAGATAAAGTCGACTTAGATTTTGCTCGCTCCAATCAATTAGAAATTATTGACGGCAAACTCACGGGTAACGTACTTGGTGATGTGGTAACGGCGCAGATGAAGTCTGACATTCTAGTGGAACTGGCGGATGAATATGAAATTGAGCAGCACAACACGGTTGCTGTCGGTGATGGCGCTAATGATCTTGTGATGATGTCGGTGGCAGGATTAGGGATTGCGTATCACGCAAAACCAAAAGTGGAAGCTCAAGCGCAATCAGCGATTCGCTTTGCAGGGTTGGGCGGTGTGCTCTGTATTTTATCTGGCGCATTGGTGAAGCAGCAAAAGGTCAGCTGGAAAGCTAAACCTTAACCATCCATTCAAAAACACCGCCAGAAAGGCGGTGTTTTTTTTCAATTTGGTATGACTTTGAATTTACTCGGTTAACTCCAATCTAATTACTACCTCTTCAGTAATGTCTTCAAATTCACTGTAACCAACGAGCGCCGTCAACTCTTTTTCTAACTTGCTTGCTTGATGTACACCAAATTGGGTTAAGTCACTTAAATCTTGTTGCAGTAATGATGTCATCGGATCGAAAATTGGCGCAGTAGAAAGGCGAATCACGTAAAAGTCACCCATCATTCGCGCTTTCTTTATAAATTGAATCCGCTCTTTTACGCTGTTGAACTCTTGATGAAGCTTTGACTCAATGCCTGTAATTTTATTGCCTACTTTTGCGGCGCTTATGTAGATATCCTGATGTCTGGCTTGAGCACCTTCTACACGTTTTATTGGCTCTGCGATTAATGTGCTTGTCCGGCCTTTAAAGATAGGTTCAAGTGACAACAGTTGGTCATGCCCAAGACGGGCAAAAAGCTCAATGTGTTTAGGTAGCGGCAAGTTCACCCCGATAACGGGGGTTTTGATTGAAGATGACGTACTCTTACTGATAAAAATGGGCGTGCTCAGCGTACGCGAGAGCAACATGCAGTGCAGCCTTTCAAGTAGAGCATTACTTGGTAGCGTCTCTTTTTGCGGGATTAGCTTGTCTTGATTGTGCTCGATAATGCTGTTGAAAAAAGCGATTACCTTCATGGTTTGGCTGCTTTCATCAATAACTAGCTGCACGCTACAACCGTCTGGGCTTACACGAATTACTCGGTATGGCACCGACATTAACGGCAATTTTTTATCGTAGAGTTGTAATTCTCGAAAGTTGATTCTTACCTCTTGCCCAGAACGTAACATCGTAGGCTCACTTAGCCTAATTCCGAGTCCTCGTTTGGAAAGGTCAACAGTACAGCCGCCTGTTTTAGTTTGTCCTGAGTACAACTCTAAAGGTGTTTTAAAACGATAACGAGGCTCTTTTCGACGAGACTTTGCATCAAAATAAATGCCCTTTGGATTGCCGATAACTCTTCTCGGGTGACGAAACGCGTTTAACGTATTAGCGGGTAAGCGCGGCTTTTCAGTTAGCAGGTAATCCTGCCCTGATTTTTCGTCAGCAATTTCTTGCAAAATACCAATATGAGTCAGTGATTGAGACGTTTCTGCTAACTCTGGAGAGAAAGCTGCTAGGTCTTCCTGTTCTTGCTCAGATAGTTCAAAGATTGAAATTCTAAAGGCGCGCCAACTCTCTCGTTTGCCACCTAAATGCCAAAATAGCTGGCGCTGTTCGCGAGTTGCTTCAGGGCGAAACATCGAATAGAAATAGGTTCGATTCTCGTGCTCGTGAGTAAATGAATAAAGGACATTGGTTGTTCCTTTCACACCAGGCTTAATGAGTGACGCGATGCGTTGCTCGTTGAATAAGGAACCAAACATTTGCTGGTTTCTCTCATCGTGCCAGTATTGCCAAAGCTTTTGATTGTTTGGCGTTAACATTGCTAATTTTAGGTCACTACCATCAAAGAATAGAGGCAAGCTGCTGGTGTGCTTTAGTGCGATGTGCTCATAACCGCGAGTTCGAGCTCGAATAATCTTGTCTTGATTGTCGTGACGAGCCCTTTTAGCAGCACTGTTGAGCGCTTCATCTATCACTCTGGTGACGACATTGGTGTCAGTTAAGCGTATGGTTCTGAGGTATCGAACTGAGTCATTTTCGTAACAGTCATCAACCGCGAGTATGCGGTATGCAAGCGGTTTCTCTATACCTGCAACGTTAGATTTGCTGGCAAATTCAGTAAACGTGACCTGAATAATTTCCCCAAGGTTATATTTAAATGCGCTAGGGACTTTGAACTTTGCGCCAGAGCCAGATAAATCAATGCTTAATCCATGAAGAAGCTGCCCTTTAGAACGGCAAATTTCAACTTGAGATTGGACTTTCAAGCGTTTTTCTTGGCGCTTTAAATCGTAGCCTAGGTGAACGGGTTCTGCTAAGAACGGGCTTTTAGGATCCGTTAACGATTGCGTTTTTTGCTGAGTAAGGCGCTTGCTCATTACGCGAAAGTTATTTCGCGTGTTGACCAATGCTTCCCACATTCCTTCCGTGTAGCAGCCAAACTTTTTGATGTTTTTATGGTAAGCGTTGAAAGCAACATCATCCAACCAATGTGGAATACCATCCAAAATATACTCGCGACATTCGCCTTGAACGCGACCTCGCAAATCAATGCTTTTTTTGCATGGAGCCATTAAGCGGTTAAGTTCCATTTTAACCAAAATTTTGGCCGAAGGCGGCTCTTCCTCGGTCAGTTGGCCAAGGACAAAGTCAAAGTCATTCGTACCGTAAACGGGAATGAGTCGTTCTGCGAGCGAGAGAATTTCAGATTGCTGCATTATTTCTGTTAGAGTATGTCGTTACTTTAAATTGTATCGGCTAAGCGAAGTAATACTTAAGTATATCAATAGTTCATTTCAGTTCAGGTCTGACTTGGCTGTGCTTAGTCACATTTGTAGAAAAAATTGAGGCATCATGGCGAAAGCAAAACGAGCGTATGTTTGTAATGATTGTGGCGCGGACTTTCCCCGTTGGCAGGGGCAGTGTAACGCATGTGGTGCATGGAATACGATAACAGAAGTACGTATCGCTGCATCGCCAACCGTTGCTCGCAATGAACGCTTAAGCGGCTACGCTGGTTCCGCAACAGAAGCTACGGTTCAAACGCTATCCGAAATTGATCTGCAAGAAGTACCTCGCTTCACCAGTGGGTTTAAAGAGCTTGACCGCGTCTTGGGTGGTGGTGTTGTGCCAGGTGCCGCAATTTTGATTGGTGGTAACCCTGGTGCAGGTAAATCAACCCTTCTGTTGCAAACCATGTGTAGTTTATCTGCGCAAATGCCAACGCTTTACGTAACCGGTGAAGAGTCATTACAGCAGGTGGCAATGCGTGCTTCCCGATTGGGCTTGCCGAAAGATCATTTAAAAATGCTATCGGAAACGAACGTCGACAAAATTTGCCAAATCGCCGAAAAAGAGCAGCCTCGTATAATGGTAATAGACTCGATTCAGGTGATGCACGTTTCTGATGTTCAATCGTCGCCTGGCAGTGTTGCTCAGGTACGTGAATCTGCGACGGCTCTGACACGATACGCAAAACAGAATAATGTTGCGGTATTTATTGTTGGTCACGTAACAAAAGATGGTACCCTTGCGGGCCCCAAAGTTCTTGAACACATTATCGACTGTTCGGTACTACTCGATGGTGGAACGGATAGCCGATTCCGCACTTTGCGTAGTCATAAAAACCGTTTTGGTGCTGTGAATGAGCTTGGTGTATTTGCAATGACAGGCCAAGGATTGAAGGAAGTGAGTAACCCATCAGCGATCTTCCTTTCTCGTGGTGAAGAAGAAACATCAGGCTCTTCAGTCATGGTGGTTTGGGAAGGCACGCGCCCTCTACTAGTAGAGATTCAAGCGCTGGTGGATTACTCGCAGTTAGCCAACCCTCGTCGTGTTGCGGTCGGCTTGGAGCAGAACCGCCTATCACTTTTGCTCGCTGTGTTGCATAAGCATGGTGGCTTACAAATGGCAGACCAAGATGTCTTTGTTAATGTGGTTGGCGGTGTTAAGGTGACGGAGACAAGCGCTGATCTTGCTTTAGTTATGGCGCTTTTATCGAGTTTTCGTGACCGTCCACTCCCTAAAGATGTGGTGATTTTTGGTGAGGTAGGGCTTGCGGGCGAAATCCGTCCAGTGCCAAGTGGGCAAGAGCGTTTGAATGAAGCGTTCAAACATGGTTTCAAGAAAGCCATCGTGCCAGCAGCCAACATGCCGAAAGGTGGCATCCCTGGCATGCAAATTCACGGCGTTAAGAAATTGTCGGAAGCGATAGAGGCTTTTGACGAGCTGTAATGCTCATAAGAATGGTATTTGTGCAATCACAAACTGTTCTATCCGTCCTCAATAAAATGCGAATAAAGTACATAAATTGCTGTGTTTGACTATGCTTTGGGGACGGAAATTTCACGTTAAAATTTTTTTTCTTCCATCCGCACGCAAGGGTATCAGTATTGACAGAATGTGATATACTCTGCGCGCACTTTATACCTTATTAACAGAGTAAGACAATGACTGATTTATCAAAATACAGAAACATTGGTATTTTTGCTCACGTAGACGCGGGTAAAACTACCTCTACAGAGCGTATCCTAAAGCTAACTGGTAAGATCCATAAGATCGGTGACACTCACGACGGTTCAACTACTACTGACTTCATGGAGCAGGAAGCTGAGCGTGGTATCACAATCCAGTCTGCAGCAACAACTTGTTTCTGGAACGATCACCGTCTAAACATCATCGATACTCCTGGACACGTTGACTTCACTATCGAAGTTTACCGTTCTCTAAAAGTACTTGACGGTGGTATCGGTGTATTCTGTGGTTCTGGTGGTGTTGAGCCTCAGTCAGAAACTAACTGGCGTTACGCTGACGAATCACACGTATCACGTCTGATCTTCGTTAACAAACTAGACCGTATGGGCGCAGATTTCTACAAAGTTGTAGATCAAGTACAGAACGTACTAGGTGCTACACCTCTAGTTATGACTCTACCTATCGGTATCGAAGAAGATTTCGTAGGTGTTGTAGACGTACTAAGCCAACAAGCTTACGTATGGGATGAGTCTGGCCAACCAGAGAACTACGAAGTTCAAGATATTCCAGCAGACATGGTAGAGAAAGCTGCTGAATACCGTGAAATGCTAATCGAAACTGCTCTAGAGCAAGACGAAGATCTAATGATGGCTTACCTAGAAGAAGGCGAAGAGCCATCTCTAGAAGACATCAAACGTTGTATCCGTAAAGGTACTCGTGATCTAGCATTCTTCCCAACTTACTGTGGTTCAGCGTACAAGAACAAAGGTATCCAACTTATTCTTGACGCGGTAATTGATTACCTACCATCTCCAACAGAAGTTGATCCACAGCCTCTAACTGATTCAGAGACTGGTGAGCCAACTGGTGAAGTTGCGACTGTATCTGCAGACGAGCCACTACGTGCTCTTGCATTTAAGATCATGGATGACCGCTTCGGTGCTCTAACCTTTATCCGCATCTACTCTGGTAAGATGAAGAAAGGTGACACAATCCTTAACTCTGCAACTGGTAAAACAGAGCGTATCGGCCGTATGGTTGAGATGCACGCGGACGAGCGTAACGAAATCGATTCAGCACAAGCTGGTGACATCATCGCTGTAGTTGGTATGAAGAACGTTCAAACTGGTCACACTCTATGTGATCCTAAGCACGAATGTACTCTTGAGCCAATGATCTTCCCAGATCCAGTAATCTCTATCGCAGTTAAGCCTAAAGATAAAGGCGGTTCTGAGAAGATGGGTATCGCGATCGGTAAAATGGTTGCAGAAGATCCATCATTCCAAGTTGAGACTGATGAAGATTCAGGCGAAACTATCCTGAAAGGTATGGGTGAACTTCACCTAGACATCAAGGTAGATATCCTTAAGCGTACTTACGGCGTTGAGCTAGAAGTTGGTGCTCCACAGGTTGCTTACCGTGAAACTATCACTCAAGCAATCGAAGATAGCTACACGCACAAGAAACAGTCTGGTGGTTCTGGTCAGTTCGGTAAGATCGACTACCGCATCAAACCAGGTGAGCCAAACTCTGGCTTCACGTTCAAATCAACAGTTGTTGGTGGTAACGTACCTAAAGAATTCTGGCCTGCAGTTGAGAAAGGCTTTGCGTCAATGATGGAGCACGGTGTTCTAGCTGGCTTCCCTACTCTAGACGTTGAAGTTGAACTATTCGACGGTGGTTTCCACGCAGTTGACTCTTCAGCTATCGCTTACGAAATCGCAGCGAAAGGTGCATTCCGTCAGTCTATGCCTAAAGCTGGCGCGCAACTTCTTGAGCCAATCATGAAAGTTGACGTGTTCACTCCAGAAGATCACGTTGGTGACGTAATCGGTGACCTTAACCGTCGTCGTGGTATGATCAAAGACCAACAAGCAGCTTCTACTGGCGTACGTATCAAGGGTGATGTACCTCTATCAGAAATGTTTGGTTACATCGGTACTCTACGTACTATGACTTCTGGTCGTGGTCAGTTCTCTATGGAGTTCTCACACTACGCACCATGTCCAACAAACGTTGCAGAGCAAGTAATTGCTGACGTTAAAGAGCGTAATGCTAAGAAGTAATTCTTAAGTTAACTCTATAACTTGAAAGCCCCGCTTAGTGCGGGGCTTTTTGTATTTAGCAGTCTTATACGCAGAGCGTGTTTGTTTTATTCCTATTTAGCGTTTGTTTTGATGATTGTTATGATGCCGTTCTAGTGCTGTTGCCTTTTAGGTCAATGGTCTTAAAGTCTGGTACCACTGACTTTTCAAATATTTCTATTTCTTCCTTCAACCATTGCGCAAACAATTGAGCTTTAGGTCTTTTTAAGTAGCCTTTTGGCGCACACAAGTAATACGCAAAGTTGGGCTTGATAGCGATATCTCCAATTCGGACCAATTTGCCAGAACGAAAATATTGATGAGCTAAACTGTGTTTTACTAATGCCACGCCTTGAAGTGATAGTGCAGCCTCAAGCACGAGATGTGATCCACTGTATTTTAAGGTAGGCTTTGCTGCGCAGTGACCCAAGGTTGCTAACCACATATTCCAATCAAGATCAGGCCAAACATCTTCAATCAGCTCAGCTTTGCTTAAATCCTCGATGTTATAGATCCCGTGCTCTTTCTGGTACACCGGATGACAAGCTGGATAAAAAGCTTCGTCCATTAGCCATTGTGATTCTAAATTGGGGTACTTTCCTAAACCGTAACGAACACATAAATCTATCTGGCTATCTTGAAAAGACACCAAATCATTGGTTGGTTCTAATAGCAAGGCGATATCAGGGTGACGCTGACGAAAAGCCGTAATTTTCGGGACTAACCAATGATGAGCGAAAGAGGGGAGTGTTGATATCGAAAGGTGGTTCGGGTTTGGATCTTGATTGACTAATCTTACCCCTTGCTGCAAATGAGCAAACCCTCTTTCTGCCTGACTAAACAGTAGCTCTCCCTCAGGTGTGAGCACGATTTTTCTGTGCTGACGAACAAATAGGTCCGTGCCTAAGAACTCTTCTAAATGACGAATTTGCTGACTAATGGCCGCTGGCGTAACAAACAGTTCTTTTGCTGCCGTTTTAAAGCTTCCTTCCTTTGCTGCAACGAAAAAGTAATACAAGCCCTGTAAGGGAGGCATTCGATCTTTCACATTAGTTTTCCTTAACTCTATGGCAGATTCTATCGTTTGAGGATATCAGCGTAGTCGCTGATTATTAAGTGGTCAACATTGTATAGGGATCTTTGAAATGGAAAACATGACACACACTTGTGAGCGTACTATACCTACTGCCCATCAGAGCGGGTTACAGTTAATTTATTCTAAACTGGCGGCTTGGAGAAGGAACTATAAGACACGTCGTCACTTGAGAGAGTTACCAAAGCACCTTTGGGACGATATTGGGTTAGGTGAAAGGGAGATTAGTTGTGAAGTGAGTAAGCCATTCTGGAGAGAGTAGTTTATGAGTTTGATTCAAGCTCAAAGTTAAGTTGCACTCCCCAATGGTGTTGAGGAGTGCAAGCAAAATTACAAGTCTTCTTCCCACACGACCAATTCATCTTTTGGCCAATTGTGGCCTATCTCATGATACTTTTGTTCGAGCACATGACGTTTAATTTTAAGCGTTGGCGTCAGTACGCCATTTTCTATACTCCAAGGTTCTTTAATCATTAACACACCTTTGATTTGCTCATGAGAGGCGAGTTCTTGATTCATCCTGGCAATAACTTTACGTGTGGTACGTGCGTATCGCTCTCGATCAAAGTTAGGGAAGTCATGTGGCACAACCAAAAGAATCGGAGCGGGTAGCCCTAAACCGATGAGACACATCATCTCTACGCGACTGTACTCGAAAAGCTTTTTCTCGATAGGAACCGGAGAGACAAATTTACCTTTGGCGGTTTTGAAGTTATCTTTTTTACGGCCTTGAATCGTTAGATAACCATCTGAGTCGATAGCGCCGATATCGCCTGTGTGTAGCCAGCCCTCTGAATCAAAAGACTCTTGGGTGGCAATGTCATTTTTGTAGTAGCCAGAAAATAGCCCTTTGCCACGCACCATGATTTCATCATCAGCTGCGATTTTTAACTCAATGCCTGGTCCTGCATTACCGACACTACCGATTTTGTCAGCTCTAAATGGGTAGTTGAGCGTGCTGTAGGCAAATGATTCCGTCATCCCCCAAGCCTCTGTGATATCAAGGCCCACTGAGTGGTACCATTCCAACAGCGCTGGCGAGACAGGTGCAGAGCCACAGCCTAATACTCGAGCCTGATCTAAACCTAGACCATCTGCTAGCTTTTTCTTGATCAAAGAATTGACGAATGGGATTTTCAACAGAATATTGAGCTTCTTCTGTGGAAGTTTGTCTTGAATACGTTGCTGGAATAGCGTCCATAATCGTGGGACGGAGATAAACAGAGTTGGTCGGTGCATCTTCACATCTTCGATAAAAGTGTCCAGTGACTCTGGAAATGCTGTTGGCACGCCACCCATAATCGATGAACCGAAGATATAAACACGCTCTGTAATATGAGCGAGCGGTAAATAAGAGAACAATCGGTCGTTTTCTTGGATACCAATATGATTGATCAGTTGCTGAACAGACCAACTGAATGCGCCGTAAGTTAGCATCGCGCCTTTCGGTAACCCTGATGTGCCTGAGGTATACACCAACGACATTAGCTTGTCATCGTAATGCTGCGGACGCTCTTCACTTGGCACTGCATCAGCAATGAGCGCTTGGTATTCGTGCTTACACTTTGGTGCCGTGTCATAAGGTAGAGCGATGCTAATGAGTTCAGGCATAGCATCAATGACTTGCTGAGTTGCTTTGGGATCATCGAGTTTTCCGCCAATGATCGCTTTACTTTCACTATGAGTCACACAGTATTCGATGGTGTCTGCACCGGCGGTAGGAAAGATTGGCACACTGACATAGTCACCAAGCATCATAGCAAGATCGCAAATAAACCATTCTGCACAGTTTTTAGATACTAATGCGACTTTGTCGCCAGGCTTTACACCAAGCGAGCGTAGTGCGCTGACAAGTTTTAAGGCTTGATCTGCAACATCAGAGAATGTGTACTCAACAAATTGTCGGTTAATAATTTGTTTTAGGTAGACCTCATTTGGACGCTCTTGAGCCCATTTGAGGATCATTTCATTTGGTGGTGGGAGAGCGCAACCAGCAGCGCTATTTAGATTCGGCTGATTCATTTTAAGTGACTCCATGTCTTCTCATTGTATTTATAATTGTTAACGCATTGTTAACTTTAGCATGTTAAATCGCGACACGGGAATGCATTTTGATGAAATATGTGGGGAAGATAGCGTTAGTTATGGTTGAAGTCGGAGCGACTCGATCTAAAAAAGCAATGTGATTGATGCTACGCAAAAGAGAACAGGCTTTTCAGCTGTTATGTCATATCGACTTCATACTAAGAGCACAGGTAAGCAATTTATTTTATTAATAATATTGCGAAAACATAGAATCTATCCTAATTATTTATTAACTAGTGGCTTAGTGTTGAAGATAAGTATAAATGTCTCCTAATTTCTTCAAAGCGCCAAACTTAAAGGTATGTCGTGGTTTTGAAGTAGCTATACTAATCTTACTTTGGAAAGTTAGGAGCTTCACCTCAAGCTATTGCCTGAGATTACTTGGGTACGATCATCAGCAAAAGGAAAGATGTGATGTTACGGAAGACTTTACTGGGTACCTATCTTTGTAGTTTATTCATTGCGGGGAATGCATATGGTGCTGAAGGAGATGATATTCCTCAGCGCGCCCAAACGGTTGGTGATGTTATTGAGCGCCCAGGCGTTCTCACACCTAAAGGTAAATGGTCATTTGATTCGTCTTTAAGCTATACACAAAACTCTTCAAACAAAGTATCTGTTGTTGGGTATACAGTCTTACCAACTCTGATTGTTGGGCGAATTGAAGTGAGTGATTCGGATAGGACTACAGTAACCGTTGGATTAACTGCTCGGTACGGTTTAACAAACGCCACAGAGTTAGAAGTTAGAGTGCCGTATGTGTATCGTAATGACCAAGTTTCTACGCGCCCCATTCAAGATGGTTCAAACAGTGAAGTAGTAAACACAACGGTGGATGGCGGAGGGCTTGGTGATGTAGAGTTCGCATTGAGGCACCAGTTTAACTTTGAGTCTGCGCCATACTGGGTAGGTGGCCTTAGAGTAAAGTCGGATACAGGACGATCGCCTTATGATGTTTCTATTGAAGATGGAAGCAACTCATTTAGTGATGTCCCTACAGGTTCGGGTTTTTGGAGTTTTGAGCCTAATTTATCTCTTATTCACCCTGTTGATCCTGCGGTCTTGTTCGCTAGTCTAAGTTATATTTATAACTTAGAGGATACTGTTACAGTTGGCGACACAAAAGCTGATGTTGAACTTGGAGACACTATTTCTCTTTCAGGAGGAATGGGGTTTGCGGTGAATCCTGATCTTTCATTCTCTTTAGGACTTAGCCATAAAACTATTTTAAAAAGCAAAGTAAATGGCAGATCGGCAGATGATGCTAAGTTGCTTCAATTAGATGCATTAACTTTTGGTATAAACTATGCCTTTAGTGAACGCTCATCTATCAATGTTAGTGCTCAAGCTGGTCTTACAGAAGATACTCCCGACTTTCAATTAACAGTACGAGTACCTTTTAATTTGTAAAATGGATATTAGGCCCTTGAGTCTTGGGCCTAATTTATCGTTAGCGCCTAGTGTTCGCATGGCTTTGTTGCTTAATTCGGTGAGAAGACATGGTAGCCCCATGTTGATCAGTTCTTAAACAACATACCGAGTTTCA
>NZ_JAWPOT010000378.1:0-636 GCF_033344415.1 Vibrio sp. 1727 | reverse complement strand
ACCGCCGTTTTACTGAGCAGCTTCTTGGTCGTTTTCTTTGGTTTGTATTTTAAAGCTAGGCGAATTTCGCTCACATCACGCGTTGGCACTGGCCATTGTGGTGGGTTCGCATGAATCTGGCTCATCGCCTCGTCGTAAGCAAAGCGAGGAACCATCATATTGGTTTGAGGTTCACGCTTTGCACCAATAAGGCGTTTGTCTCTCGCGGCGGTCAATAAAGGTAGATTGTCGTGAGTGGCGGTGTGAAGTAGCTGATTAACCAAAGACGTGATAAAGGCCGTTTTACCCGCTCGGGATAACCCAGTTACCGCAATTCTTACATTAGAATCCATACCACGGCTGATAAAGTCGTTCACTTCTTGCTTTATTCTTTTCATAGTTTTTATTTATCTCACCAGTTTTTATACCCAACGCTTCCATAGAAGTAACTTGAGTATCACGAGTCTAAGTTTACCAACCTTAATCAAAGATGAACAAAATCTGCAATCTAGTGCTGACCTCGATAAGTGTAAAATATTGCTGCCTATAAACGGAAAAGCCTCTGAATCACTTCAGAGGCTTATATATTCTAACTAGAGGCTTAATGTTCTAATCTTCTTCAATCAGCTTGTAGATAACAAAGAGTGCGATTTCAAG
>NZ_JAWPOT010000377.1:0-636 GCF_033344415.1 Vibrio sp. 1727 | reverse complement strand
TTAATGGAAAGATCCCCGTAAGAGCGTACTTTTACGGTGAAAAATGGCGGATCGACTTCAGGGAAAAACTCCGCGCCTAACCCCGCTTTACTGTAAGTAAATCCAACACCACCCGCCAGCAATACCGCGCTCAGCAGCACTTTCCAAGGATGTTGAATCGCCACAAACAAAGTTTTGTAATAAAGCTTGGTAATTCCTGTCGCTTTCTCAAAGTTTCCGTTGTGTAGCTCCACCATTTCTTGTTGGGCTTTAGGATTGATAACCTGAGGTTTACCAATAATGCCGCCAATAACAGGCACAAATAGCAAAGCCATCACCAATGACGCCGCTAACGTCGCGATTAGCGTTAACGGTAAGTACTTCATAAACTCACCGGTAATATCCGGCCAAAAAAGAAGCGGAGCAAATGCCGCCAACGTAGTTGCGGTAGAGGCGGTGATCGGCCATGCCATGCGTTTGGCTGCGTCTCGGTATGCCTCTTTACGCGGCGTGCCTTCTTGCATTCTCCGATCGGCAAACTCAGTGACGACGATTGCACCATCCACCAGCATGCCGACCGCCATGATTAAGGCAAACAGCACCACGATGTTTACGGTAAGACCAAAAACCGAGAGGACTAACAACCCCGTTAAGAAA
>NZ_JAWPOT010000376.1:0-637 GCF_033344415.1 Vibrio sp. 1727 | reverse complement strand
GCATGATAAAAAAAGCTCTCCCCATCATTGTTGGCTTGTTGGTTGTTTCTCAGAGCGCGTATGCCGATGTTTCTTTAAAGCTTAAAGGCATCGATGGCGCACTGGAAGATAACGTGAAAGCGTACCTGTCTTCGATTCCAGAGAAGGATTACTCCACTTCGCTGCGCTTTCAGGCGCGATTGGATCAAAGTATCACCGAAGCGCTTAATGCGCTTGGCTATTATCATGCAAAAATCTCATACTCTATTTCCGAAGGGAATGACGAGCTGATCGTTAACATCCGCAAAGGCTTACCAGTTAAGATCAAAGTAATGGATGTCGTGATCAGCGGTGAAGCGAAAGAGGATGAAGAATTTACGAATCTCATCGCCAAATCGCCTTTAAAAGTTGGGCGGATTTTAAATCAGGGTGAGTATGACAGCCTTAAATCAGGGATTCGTAACCTGGCTTTGCAACGTGGTTACTTCAATGGTGACTTTAAGCTCAACAAGCTGGAAGTGATCCCTGAATTGAATGAAGCCAATGTGCGTTTGCACTACGACAGCGGTATTCGCTATCACTTTGGTCCGGTAGAAATTACGGGAAGCCAGATCTGGGAAAACCGTGTTGAGTCGATGCGACCTTTTGAAATTGGTGA
>NZ_JAWPOT010000375.1:0-638 GCF_033344415.1 Vibrio sp. 1727 | reverse complement strand
TTCCCGCTCAAAACACGACAACACACTTATGGACTGAAAAAGCAGCTCGCCCAAGAGCCGAGAAACAACAATTTGAGTATGCTTATCTGTTCGGTTCAGTCGTCGCAGAAAAGGAATTGGTGAGGCTATCATTGTCCCTGGGTTAATAAAGACATCATGATAGAGCACTTAAAACAAATATTGGCAGTCACGTAGGAAGGACGTCACGCCGTCGTTGTAATGGATGGCGCAGGATGGCATACAGAAGAAATTGCCAATGACTTTAAATGTCAGTGTCATCAAACTTCCACCCTATTCCCAAAACAAAACCCTATCGGACAAGTATGGCGTTGGTTGCGGCAACACGATTTATCCAACCAATCTTTTACGGATTACGACGACATCATCTCCAAAGTCTGCGATGCATAGAATCGGTTTGGGATTGCTCCCAAAGAGTCACCCAAATATGCTCGAGAAGATGGATAGACCTGATCAGTTAATTTTCCAGATTGGTATGACTTCTCTTGGAAGGGAAAATGACAGCCCCTAAAACGACAAAAGCCCTGCTATTTCTAGCAGGGCTTTCAAATAAGTGGCGGAGCGGACGGGACTCGAACCCGCGACCCCCGGCGTGACAGGCCGGTATTCTAACCAACTGA
>NZ_JAWPOT010000374.1:0-638 GCF_033344415.1 Vibrio sp. 1727 | reverse complement strand
ACTTGCAGTTAGAGACAGGTGCTTACGCCGCTGCGGGGACGCCACTTATCGCACTGGTTTCGGATCAAGTTGATATTATTGCGGACTTTCGCGAGAAAAGTTTGCGTCATTTTAACCGAGATAGTCGAGCACTGGTGGCCTTTGATAGTTTGCCCGGAGAGGTTTTTGAAGCCCGCATTACCAGCTTGGATGCCGGGGTAAGCTCGGGTCAATTTGATGCAGACGGCCGCCTCGCGACACCAACAGATTCCAACCGCTGGGTGAGGGATGCTCAGCGTTTGAGATTGCATTTGTCTATCAACGAACAGCCACAAGCTTTCCCGGCGGGTGCTCGTGCGACGGTACAACTATTGCCTGATAACATGATTTCAGGTTGGCTGGCTCGTCTGCAAATTCGTTTTTTGAGTACTTTGCATTACATCTATTAATTGGGAGGTGGTATGAAATTATGGGACCACCCCATGTCTGAGAACGATTTCAGACAATGCCTACGCATAGCAACTGGCGCAACCATCGGCTTTACACTGTGTAAGCTGTTTGGCTGGAACTACGGTGTGTTTTTCACCGTAACACCCATGCTTTTGCTCGGTATGGTACCAGTAGTGAACTTGCATGCATCAAGACAGTTAATCTTCTCC
>NZ_JAWPOT010000373.1:0-640 GCF_033344415.1 Vibrio sp. 1727 | reverse complement strand
TTTCTTGTCGTGCAAGGTAACGAATCATATTGAACTCGATTACTGATGGCGTTTAAGTTGGAACCCGCCAAATTCCAGATGTTGAGCCACATGGTTCGATAGCGTTCCTTCAATGGCATGTCGTCATTAACACCCGCTTGCACTGCAGAGGCAATGCGTTTGGCTACGTTAAGACGTACTTCTTCCAATAGATGTTCTTTGTCTGAGAAATAGCGATAAATCGTCCCGGCGGCGACACCTGCTTCGTTGGCCAGCTTTTGCATAGAAAGCCCTTGAAAGCCAGACTCTGCAATTAACTGCTCCGCAGCGGCAAGTATTTGATCGCGTTTATCTACAGCAGGGTTGTCCGTCATAATCCTACTACCAGTGAATGAACGTTCATTCATTATAGCTTAAAGTCTGGTCTACTATGCAACAGAATGTTGCACCAATCGGGGTAAAATTTACGAGAAAATCACCGTAGCATTCAAAGAGCCACCCCTTTATCATAGGCGCCACATTTGTCACCCGCAGAGAATTTGTATGAAGCTGAACCCTAGACAAGATGAAGCCGTAAAATACGTGTCTGGTCCATGCCTAGTGCTTGCCGGCGCAGGCTCAGGTAAAACGCGCGTAATTACTAATAAAATTGCTTACTTGG
>NZ_JAWPOT010000372.1:0-641 GCF_033344415.1 Vibrio sp. 1727 | reverse complement strand
GTTCGAGTTATTAAAGATGCTCGTGTCGCGACAAGTTATTCTGAATCACTAGAGCAACCAAGTTTAGATTTGATGCTCACAAACGCGCTGCAAAGTGCTCGCTTTTCCAAGCAAGATGAACATCAAACCATCAGCTGCGTAAACAGCAAAATCACCACTGATATTGCAGAAATTGCGCAAGACGATACCACATCGGTCGATGAGAAAATTGAACTGTCCCTTGCGCTTGAGCAAGGTGTTGTGGCTCTGCCTCACGCTTCAAGCTCACCATACAATGGTTATAGTGACGGCGAAACTCAGCTCATCATCGCGAATACTCAAGGTACGTTATGTCAACATTTCGAGCGCTCTTTCACTTGTTACGCGTATACCTTATTTGAAAAAGATGGCAAACAGTCGATGGCAGGTAGAATGTCGTTAGGTCGCCGTTTTGATGAGTTGAATCCAACTTACTGCATTGAAGGCGGTTACAACCTTGCTCGCGATCTTCTTGATGGAGTACCAGTTGCGACAGGTAACTATCCGGCTATCTTCCACATCAATGCGCTAGCAAGTTTATTCGGTGCTTTCGGCAGTGCGTTTTCTGGTGTGAATGCGATGAAGGGCATCTCCCCACTGGGTGACAAGCTTGGGCAAAGCGT
>NZ_JAWPOT010000371.1:0-641 GCF_033344415.1 Vibrio sp. 1727 | reverse complement strand
ATCGAGCAATTTTGGATCGATATCTATTTCTACTTCCAAGCGATCCGTGAAGCGTGCTTTTTCGATACTGAGGTAAGAATTGACGTGTGCAAGCTCTTCTTTCAGCGTCACCGTATTGATGTTCTGTTTTAAGTTACTGCGGAAGAAATGCGACAAGTTTTGGATAAGCTCACGGGCTTTATCTGGGTCGCGGCGTGTAATTGCACTGATGGTATTGAGCGCGTTAAACAAAAAGTGAGGGTTTACCTGCGCGTGCAGCAGTTTGATTTCTGCCTGCGCTAACAGCGCTTGTTGTTGTTGATAATCGCCATACAAAATTTGGCTGGAGAGCAACTGAGCTATCCCTTCTGCCATTGACATGTTGGCGGTTGAGAACAGCTTACGCTTAGGTTCATAGAGTTTGATTGTTCCGATGACCGCCTTACCCGCTCGCAATGGAATGATCAACGCCGAACCGAGTTTGCAATCTTTCGCCAAAGAACACTGGTACGGACGCTCTGTACCATCAAGGTAGATGATGTCGTTTTTCTCCATCGAATCTAATGTGCTTTGCGATGAAATAGGCGTATTCGGTCTATGGTGGTCATCGCCAATACCGACAAACGCCAAAATCTTCTCTTGGTCAGTAATTGCAACTGCGC
>NZ_JAWPOT010000370.1:0-641 GCF_033344415.1 Vibrio sp. 1727 | reverse complement strand
TGTCGCTTGAACCCGTTGTGATATCAACGCCGATTAGAGAATCGTCATCACGTAGGTTCACCGCAATTAGACCGTTTGAACGTACGTTCGCAAACTGGTCTAGAGAAGTCTTCTTAACGGTACCGTCGCCAGTTGCCATGAAGATGAACTTGTCTGCTGAGAACTCATCAACCGGAAGAATTGCAGTGATACGCTCGCCATCTTCTAGTGGAAGGATGTTCACGATCGGTTTACCACGTGCAGTACGGCTCGCCAATGGCAATTGGTAAACTTTCAGACGGTAAGTCTTACCGCGAGTAGAGAAACATAGAATGTTGTCGTGGGTATTCGCCACTAGAAGACGTTCAATGTAGTCTTCATCTTTCATTCGAGTTGCACTCTTACCTTTACCACCACGGCGCTGTGCTTCGTAGTCGCTTAGGATTTGGTACTTAACGTAGCCTTCGTGAGATAGAGTTACGACTACGTCTTCACGAGCAATCAGCTCTTCCATGTCGATGTCATGGCTAGCTGCTGTGATTTCAGTACGGCGTGCATCAGCAAATCCGTCACGAACTGCTTCTAGTTCTTCACGAATCACTTCCATCAAACGCTCAGTGCTTGCAAGAATGTGCATTAACTCAGCGATTTCTTCTAGAAGC
>NZ_JAWPOT010000369.1:0-642 GCF_033344415.1 Vibrio sp. 1727 | reverse complement strand
GGTGAAATAACCAATGGCTTGGACTTCAGTGCACTCTTAAAGGTTTTTTCCACGCCGCCGAGCAAATTCTCTTTGTCGGTATCTATTACGAAATGTTGGCTCACTACGTCTCGGCCCAGACGGATTTGCGAACTGAACTTGCTGCGGTCTCGTAAGTACACCAACCATTGCTGAGTTTCGTTTTCGTCAATCTTGACAGGCAGATACACCAAAGGTCGCTCGCTCTTGGTGGTTTTCAACATGCGCACCAATGGCAGTGTCATAGGATGGCGCTTGCCGTTCTCACCCTCCAAAGTAAACGACACTTGCTTGGCTTTTTTATCCACGTTGATGTCGAGAGCGTGAACGTTGGTGTAACGGCTGCTTGTCGAAACGCTGGTTTTGTAGGGAATGCCTTCGATTTCTACCGTCTCTTTCTTACCAATCATTTTCGCGTTGGGTTGTTCTTGCAGGTCGTCATACCCAGCAAACACCCACGCGTTATCATCTAGGTAAGTTTTGCCAATCAGGATTGGCGCAGAGAACTGTTTACGCGAGGTAAGGTTCACCACGGTATCTACCGTATGCCCAGCAATCGTCATCGGCATTTTTACGGTTGGCCGCAAAATCGGTTTTTTGCTGGTGCGACTGCGGATAGCACTG
>NZ_JAWPOT010000036.1:0-32828 GCF_033344415.1 Vibrio sp. 1727 | reverse complement strand
GACCAGTATCCCGATCCCGGCTGGCCGTCCTGGCCGCCACATGAGGCATGTTCCGCGTCCTTGCAATACTGTGTTTACATACAGTCTATCGCTTAGCGGAAAGTTCTTTTACCCTCAGCCGAAATGCCTGCCGTTGCTAGACATTGCCAGCCAGTGCCCGTCACTCCCACTCCAAGGTTTTTTCTATTAGACTAAGCACGATACACACTAACCCTACGTTAGTGTGTATCTCAATGCTGACTTGGGCGCATTGAGATACACATTATTTTGAAAACTAAACAGAGTGTTATAGAATCAAAGAAAGTTAGATTTTAGCCGAGAGTCCTATTTGGACTTTCACTAAATGCTCCACTTGGAGCAAAACCAAGTCCTCTTTATGAGGCAAAAAAGTGGTTGCCGGTAACGGTATGATGTCGGACGAGAATCGTCATAGATCGCGCAAGCGGCGAAAGCAGCGACACCACAAAATCTGCTTTTAAAACATAACCTAATAGTTCCGCTTAACGTGGAATCCTATCAAACCTACGGGTGCAACCATCCGTAGGGTAGTTGTACCCATTTTATTTTAATGAGGTACATCATGCTTACTCTTAAACAAAACCTACCGATTACTGTTCCAAACGAACTCATTGAGTTTATTTCTGAACATGTACAACGGGACGGTATATCAATCATTAGCTTCAACGACACAAAGTACCACCCAAGTACAGGTGGCTTCCGTCCTGTTGAAATCATGGTTGAAAAGCTCGGCAACTATGTTGCTTTGCACTACTACACTGAATTTGCTTATGAGGGACAAGGCAGCTATGCCCAACTTTGTAAGTCAAATGACTTCGATTTATCGCTGAATACCTACTATTCAGAGTTCATGGGTCTAATTCCACTGAACGACGAAGTAGGCGAAACGTTTGAGATGTTTGTAAAGAACACTCTCTCATACGCTAGCTTAGGTATGTATGACGAACTTAAAGTTAGCTTTATCGGCGGTCACTTACTGCTGCATAAAGACATGGTGGAGGCGTAATAATGGAACTAAATTTCTTCATTATCGCCAACGTAAATAACATGGTTCGAGATTGGATAGATGAACTCCGTCTATTCAAGTACACCAACGACTCCTGCTCAGATTTTTTGGTCGATGTAATAGCGACAAAAGAAATGAATGGCGAGTTGGACGAACTACTTACACTTATCAATGCAAACTGCACTGAGAGTTACACTTTGAACGAACTGGATAATTGCCAATACGTTCATGTGCATGTAATCAACTAATCCACTTTAAATACTCCCACTAGGGCAAATACTGCCCTTGGGGTCTAGTGTTTGCCCGTAAAGGAAAACACTATGAACAAGCAAAATCAGCTTATACACAATTCCCTACCATTAATCGCAGCCGGACTTGGAGACAAGTTAGGTGTTCGTATAACGGTATCGGGTAATCAGGCGTGGACCGATGGTAAAACCATCAACATTCCAGATTTCAATATCAAATCGAAAGAACACAAAGATGCGGTACTTGGCTTTGTGTCTCATGAAGCTGCACACCTCAAATTTGATTCTTTCAACCTGCAAGGTGACTTCAGTTCCGCAGCGTTGCAAAACTATTGGAATATCTTTGAAGACTTGCGAATTGAGAATGCAATGATTGAAAGCATGGTAGGTACTAAGAACTGGATTAACCAAATCTGGATCAACCGTCAAAATGACGGTAGCCGACCACCAATCCAAACTGACGCAGAACCGGCAAGCTGTATTTGTGAATTATTACTGATGACTTGTCGTGTTAATCATCGGGGGCAAACGCACTTACAGCCTTACTTAGATGCTGCTGAAGACGCATTTTGTCTCAACCTTGGGTTCAAGCTTTATATGCAAGTCAATAACTTGTTAAACAATGAACTTCCTAACCTATCTTCATCTAAAGATGCTTACGACTTAGCGGTAAAGGTAAATACCCTTATCAATGAGTTTGATCCTGATGAAGATGAACCGGATGAGCCAGATGAGCCTAGTCCAGACAGTTCGAGCCAAACACCGGAGGAAAGTAATCCAGGTGACTCGGCATCTCCTGATGAATCAAATGAACCTGACAGTTCAGATGAAACAGATGAGGGCGCAGGGCAAGCTAATGATGCTGAAAGTGAAGAATCCAACTCGCAAGGGTCGGACAATTCACAATCTAGCAGTGTAGATCCTGAACAGTCGATGGAGAGCGAAGGAAATAACTCTAGCTCAAATTCGACAAGTTCTGGTCAGCACGACTTAAATCAACCAACGTCAGATCAAATCAGAGCAGCAATACAAGCAGCAAATGATTCAACTGAAACGTTTGACGATATGAGTAGTTTCGCTCAATCGCTCGAAGTATTGGCAGAAGCCAATCCAGAGCAATCCAGAGTGTCGCTACCAGAAGTCATCAACGTTGATCCCATAAGCGGAATACGTTGGGGGATTGAGTCAAATGTGAATAGCACTTCATCGCAGATTACTGCAAAACTGCAATCCATCGTTGAACATGAAATGAGAGTGCGCTGTAGAACGAAGTCTTCAGGTTTAAAACTGAATTCTAAAACTTTACACCGTTACGCTGTAAATGATGCTCGGCTTTTCAAACAGAAAAGCAAAAAGCTTCAGATCGATACAGTTGTTGAAGTCTGTGTAGATAACTCAGGCTCGATGACATCTCGTAATCTGATGAGCACAGCAAGGGAAGCACAGCTCGCTCTTGCAAAGGCTCTATCTCGAATCAATGGGGTAGGCATCGGTGCATCTGCGTTTCCTGACTCCGATTGCGATAGCAACATACTTAACTTGTTAGATGAAGGTGAAAACGTCAGCAAACTAGCCATGCGTTATCACAGAGTAGATGGTAGGGGGGATTCAACCCCAACAGCTTCTGCATTGTGGCATTGCATACGCAAAGTATGTAGCAGTAGAAAACATCACAAGGTCATCATCATTATCACTGATGGTTATCCGAATGGTGGTCAAAGAGAAGAACTTGCTCGTTTGGTCAGTAAAGCTACCCAAAGTGGCATTACTGTTATAGGCGTTGCCATTGGCAGCATTTCTAGTAACAAACAAGCGTTCTACCAATACTTCCCTAATGCACTGTTCATTCAGGACATTAGAGAACTCAAATCAGAGTTATTCAAAGTAGCTAAAGATATTTTAGTGACTCGATAACTTATTAATATCAAACCCAATCGGGCAATACTGCCCGTAGGGAATGGTGTTGCCCTTTTTTAAGGAACAACATCATGGAACAGCTATTAATTCCACTAGAGGTTAAGAGCCAAACCGAGTTTTATGGTGTATGGACTGAAAGCGAAATCGTTATGATGCAAGAGGGCATGTTAATTCAAGCTCTTAATGAAATTAATGACGGACGCAAATCTAGCACAATGCGGAAAGAAGCAATCGAATGGTTAATGAACGAAAGTGATGAACCATTTAGTGCCGATATCTGCGCATTAAGTTGTGGCTATGACATAAACACCTTACGTGCTTATCTACGCCCAATTGTTCGGAAATACTACTCTTAACAATCCACTTCTAATTTGATACCCGCCCACACCAAACTCAATTTAAGCCTTGTGCTTAAAGGTCATGATTTGGTGATAGGGCATAAATTTGCGTCTAACTATTGGGCACAAATTTATGGGTTATCACTCATACACCCAAACGGGGCTATTTCCCCGTATGGGGATAGTCCCTGTTAATCAGGAGGCTACATGAGCATTTCTATCCCTCTCGCTATTGTTATTGCTATCAAGGTATCTGTTATCGCTTATGCGTTGCAGGTATATGGCACTCCGATACCTGAGAGTTCAGACAAGTAATTCTATCGACTTCTTCTACTTGGGGCTTTTCAAAGCCTTGCCTGTCCCTTGCGGGCTTCGAAAAGCCTCAAGGACTATAGGAGAAGCATCATGATAGGCATTACTACACAACCAACCAATCAAAAACATCATTTACAGGCACAGCAAAATCAAAGCCTTGTAGATGACATTTCAAATCCAACTTGGACTGACCAAATGATTGAAGATCTTCAATACGGCATGATCAAAAGTGCTATTGACGATATTCGGGATGGTCGGAAATCCAAGTTAATGCGGCAAGAAGCAACCAAATGGCTACTAGAAGATGACTATGTTCATCCTCTGTCATTTTGCAATTGTTGCCGTTCATTAGGTTTAGACGCTGAGCTTTTACGTTCAATGCTTAGCCGTCTACTACAAGGGAGATTCCACTATGAATCAATCTAAAGTAGCTGTAGTAAAAGCAGCGGCAAAGGGTCGCTGGTTAGAGGTTCTTGAGGCTGTCGCGCCAAGTCTTTCCGAAGCAACAAAAAACGTTGAGAACCACGTACCTTGTCCAATAAATGGTGGTACTGATGGATTTAGACTTTTTAAAGATGCAAAGGAAACTGGCGGTGGGGTTTCAAACCAACACGGTGTATTTCGCAATGGTTTTGACCTACTTATGTGGGTTTTAGATCGAGATTTTCAGTACGTTCTAAATGAAGTTGCAGACTATCTTGGTCTTAGTGGCAAGGAGTGGAAGGGTGCTAGTATCCAAACACAACAAACACAGCCACAACCAAAAGTGGATGCCAGTCATCTCAAAAAATGTCGGTATTCATTGCGAAAAGCATGGCAAACCGCATATGACTTGACTGCACCGGAAGCCAAGCTAGCTCGGATTTACTTGTCTCGTAGAGGCTTAGACTTAAAAAAGCTAAACCTCTATGGTTTAAGTAAAACTATGCGCTTTAACCCTGCAATGCCCTTGTATGAAACACGTAAAGTCAACGGCATTAAGAAGAACCTTTTCATTGGCAAGTTTCCAGCTCTCGTTTCGCTGGTCACTTATCCCGATGGTAAGGCAGCAACAATTCATCGAACCTTCTTGGATCATCAAGGCAATAAGCTAAAGATGGCTGTGGAAGGTATCGAGGTTAATGCTAAAAAACTGATGTCTCGATGTGAGTCTCGTCCTTTAACGGGAAGCGCAATACACTTGGCAGAAATCAATGGAGAAATCCTGCACGTAACTGAAGGTATAGAAACAGCATTGTCAGTAAAGCAAATGCTTGCTGACAGAGGTTGTCAAAATGAACCCGTATGGGCGTGTATATCATCAACTATCTTGGAAAACTTTCAGCCACCTAAAGGGGTCAAGTACATCTTTGTTTGGGCTGATAAAGACACTAAACGTGTTGTTCATGGCAAAACCGTAGAAGCTGGATTAGATGCTGCTATGGGGCTTGCAGAACGCCTAGAAGATAGCGATGAATGGGTCGTGATTATGTATCCGACCTGGGATATCCCAACCGGAGTTAAATCTATTGATTGGAATGATGTCTTAGTTGAACACGGCACAAGCAAATTTCCTCATCACCATACACAAATATGGAAGGGGGCTTGCTAATGATTCGTTTCATTACAGATATTCAATCTCAGCAAGAGCCTGATATTCTCACGCCGAACCGGTTCAACCGGTTGTTAATTGTGAGCTTAGAGGGTCAACTGTTAGCTAGCTATAATGCGCCAATGAGTGGCTGGACACACGATGTTCTAGTCAGCCTATCGCAGCTATTCCCTCAGCAGTGGGAGTATTGCGGGGCAGATGCTCTACTTGGTGATCAATTTGTTGGTTCAACAGAAATTTAATTGAGATAACCCACACGCCAAAGGCGTGTGGGATGTCTTTAACTTATACCTAAACACACTTACTCCTTTGATACATTTCCCTCTGAACACCTAATACCCGACATCCAACACCAAACGTCTTAACATTGTTAAGTTGTTCGCTTATCACACTGTTCTAATAATACCCGCAACGCAATCTAGCCTCATTTCTCGCTGACTTTGGAAATTCGAAAAGTGTGAGTCAATAAGAGATGAAACACATTCCGTCGAATTAAGACTAAGGGATTATTAAATGAACAAACTCTTACTACCTATAGCTGTAGGTGTAGTCATTTCCAGTTTTGCTCACGCGCAAAACCAACCAACGCAAACCAAGAAACAAACCTTAGCTAACGAAAGTGGCAGCGATAACAAATACTTCGCAGATAGTGAAAGAGGTTGGTATTGGTATGAACAACTACCGCAAGATGAGAAAGAAAAGTTCCTAGAAAAACTAAAGCAAGAACAACCGCAACCTACACCCAAGCCAGCCAAAACCAAGCCAGAAGAACAGCCACTATCAAGCGCATGGTTTAGAGAGAATTTTCAAAAATATGCTGATGCCGCGATGAACAATCCATATGACCAGGAGGCAATGCGAACTTATCTGTATTTAGAAAAGTTTATGCGTGATCGCGCCGTTGCGTTTGGTATGGAACGACAAAAAGCGGTAATGGCTGAACCGTTCCTTGACCAAACCTCATCTCGCCCAATCGCTAACTTTGGGATGAAGACTATGAATGTACAAGCATCTCAAAATAAGCATGCGCTACTAGAGGAAATGGGTAACGAGTCCGGCTTATATTTCTTCTACCGTAGTGAAGATGTATTCAGTGAACAGCAAGCAGAGCTAGTGGCACAGTTACAGTCGGAATTTGGCTTCACTGTATTCCCTGTTTCAATGGATGGCACACCTCCACCAACCGTTCTTGGTGAAGCCTTTGAAGTCAACACAACACAAGCCCAATCACTAGGTATTCAAGTCCTACCCGCTACGTACCTGTTCAACCCAAAAACCAGAGCAATTGAACTAGTAGGTCAGGGGATGCACTCCATAACCGACCTAAAGGATCGCATTTTGTTTGCTGCATTGCGTTCAGGTCTGATTGACGAACAACAGTACCAATTAACCAAACCAAGCGGTCTGTATGTTGATCCAAATGGCTACGTAACCGGTGGACTTCAAGTTCCTGAGAATGCCCCACAAGAATTTCAAAAACTTTATCAACAAAGCTTATCAGCGCAATAAACAAGGAGATTACTGCAATGAAACTAAATCTATTAACGGGCAGCTTGTTTATGGTCAGCTTATTAAATACACCACTTGCTACTGCAAGCTTAGATGACCAAATGCGCGATACCTTCAATATGCTAACCAACACAACAGATCCTAATGCCTATAACACTGCTCGTCGAGGCGTGATATCCGGTGGTAGCTTGTTTATGAAAGCCCCTATCAAACGCTCAAACTTAGTATCTGCAACCGCGCCATCAGTATCCGCAGGGTGTGGTGGGATAAATCTGTATGGCGGTAGCTTCTCGTTCATTAACAAAGATGAATTTATTCAAACATTTCAGGCAATTGGCGCAAATGCTCTTGGATATGGTGTAAAACTGGCTTTGCAATCAGCGTGTCCAACCTGTGAACAGATCATGACTTCTCTGGAAAAAACAGCGCAGTTTGTCAACGACATGAATATTGATAGCTGCCAAGCGGCGCAAGGCATTGTTAATGCGGGAATAGACTTTGCGACAACGGCAAAAGCCGATACATCAGCGAAGACTCTCGGTGTCAACAGCGGTCAATGGGAAGACCTAAACGAAGCATGGGGATGGGCTAATGAAGCTGGTCGCTCTCCATCTAAAGTTTTGGCTACAGCTGATCCTACAACCACGAAAGAAAAAATCACTATCAATGCGACATGGAAAGCGATGAAGGAAAGCGAAGTTCATAGCCTATACGGTGGAGATGACGAGTTCCTAGAGTTACTTATGACCATGATTGGTACAGTAGTAATCAAAAACGGAAGTAGCGATCCAGAATCAGATCCTAAGCCTACGGTGTACCAGGGACGTACCATTAGACTAATCGACTTAATAGACGGTGGCACATTCAAAATTTATGACTGTGATACATCGGATAAAAACGGCTGTCTAAATGCACCGCTTGCACCATCTAAATCTGTCACTATCAAAGGGTTACGTGAGCGTGTATATGATGCCTTGCTTGGAAGCGATGGTGTCATTGTTGCCTACCAAAATGACACTGAGTGGAGTACTAACGCAAAACAAACTCTCAAGTTCCCAACGATGATTGGTCAGCTTTGTAATCAAAAAATCTACCAAGCCGCGGTTAACGGCACTGTGGCTACGGTTGGTACTTACATAGCCAATACCTGTGCGGAGCGTTTGGCTCTTGATCTCGCATACATGCAAGTAACGTCCTACATCCAAGTTACACAAGCTGCTCTTAAAAACCTTTTCACTACTGACAGTCAAGAATCAGCGAAAACGCAAGCTGAAAAGGTGCTCCTAGATAGCTCTAAGTACTATCTGGAAGAATATAACCTTCTATCTAAAGACTCTGATTTCCAAGATATCAAAGCGAAGCTTGATAGTGTCAACTTTGGTGAAGGTGAAACCAATACACTGACAGGTAAGTAATTATGGTTTGGAACATTGTAAGCTTTGGGGATGTGGTAACACTTCAAACCGTTTTTAACGCTGTTGGTGCAATATCGGCTAACTCAACTTACAAAGCAGCAGCGGCGGCTGTTGCTTTGTTAGTGTTCGTTATCGCTATGCTTTCTTCAGTGTCAGATGGAAAGCAGGAGTTACCCATACCACGACTACTAGCGGCGTTTTTCATATACGTGGCTGGATTCAATACATTAGGTACAGTCGGCATTGAGAATAGATATGATGGCACTACCACCACCATAGACAATATTCCTATTGCCATCGCTGTACCAGCTTCGCTAATCAGTAATATTGGGTTAGAGCTGGCTGAACTGACTGAAACCGCATTCGGCAGTACCAACCCGCAGGAACGTGTTACGGAGAGGGGCTATCTAAGCCCCTTAAAAGCATTGGCTGCATATAGAGATATCGCGTATAAGTCCTGTCCGGCAGGGGATGGTAACTCTGTATTATCCGGCTATAGATTTTGTCCTAGTTTCCACAATTACATGCGTGACTGTGCGATGGTTAAAGCAAAGCGAGATGGTTTGACTCGAACCATGAAAGAAGGGGACTTTTTTACCAACATTCAGTTCAATTCATCGTCATTCGCAACATTTCTAGTGCGCTCAAGCGGAGTTATAGAAGAACAATCCTGTAAGGACGCATATTCGAAAATTATCACTATGATCAACTCTGGTGATTTCGTCACCATGTATTCCCACTTCAACGAGAGAATGGGGGTACGTACTGGCGAGGACGTAGAGAGTGTGACTAGTGATGTCCTCGCTTCAATTGGCGCTGATGCTGCTATGAATCGTAATCTGATGAAAACGATGATGGCAAGCAAACTCGCTGAAGAAGGTGAGCTATCGTTCTACTACAAAAACAACGCTTCCGACTACGCAGAAAACCTACAAAGCTCCGTAGAACAGAGAAACTACGGCTGGATCATCCAAGGAGAGATGTGGGTACAAATCGTAAACAAGTTCATTGCCATAATGGAATGTTTGCTATACGCCCTCACACCGTTCATTGGATTGATGGCGCTATGTGGCTCTGTAGGCTCCAAGACGCTACTTCTATTCCTACAGATGCTTGCGGTCATTCAATTAATCCCGATGCTACTGGTTGTCGCTCAGAGTGTTGTTATGGGACAGATGGCTAGAGCAGTGACAGAGATAGGATTGCAATATGAAACTGGCTCAATTGAATGGATACAAGCAATATTTGAGCAAGCAAAAGATCTCTTAGGTTTAGGGGGAATGATTGCGGCTACTATCGTACCGGCTATGGCTATGTCGCTCGTTACCGGCTCTGGCATGGCGATGATGGGAGCAATGAAAGGTGCAGCAGCAACCGCTAAAGACACAGATGCCACACCAGAAATATCGAAACAGGGCGGCGCTATTGAAGATTGGGGATCATTAAACAGCGGTACTCGTGATGCGTATGGAAACACCATGACTCAGAGCGCGGAATCGCGTGTCGGCAACATTTCAAGAAATTTGGCGAACTCAAGTTCTGTATCAGATGCCCAAACTAGGATGCAAACAGCACAAGCGAATTACCAGCAAGCAGTCGAGAATGCCCTAACCAATTCGAACGGTAATGCTTTCAGCACTAACGAGATACTAAAGGCAGGTCAGTCTATTAATTCCGGCTCAAGCACCATGCAAAACTTCGCTGAGAAACACCTCACATCTCTTGCTGACTCATATGGTCTACAAGGACAAGAAAAGAATGACTTCATTCAGGCTATGTCTGCCGGACTCCAACTAGTTGGCACTGGTGGGAAAGCGGCTGAGCAATTTGCAGAATCTCTATCGTCAAATGTAGCCAAAGCATATCAAGACGCGACATCAGGTGAAAAGGGTATTGCCCTACAAGCTAAGTTCGATGAAGCGAAAAATGCAGCCTACGAAAATGGCGAGTCTGTTACCACAAATAACAGTGAAATGGACTCACGAGCAGAGAGAGTATCGCAAGCTAGACAAGAGGTAGAAGCCAGCACTGACCAATACCAAAATGCAGTGAGTGCTACAGATACAGCGTCAATCATGAACGACGACGTAAGAATGGGACTAGCCATGATTGGACAAGACGAGAATGTTCAACGTAGCCTCGATAAACAGATCAACGAAAACAGAGATAACCCTGAGTGGTTAAGAAGATTTTCTCAGAACTATCAGGAAATGGATGGTGGCGTAAATGGTACAGATTTAGACTCTGACAGCGCCAAACTAGCAGCGTTTATGGTAACGAATAACGAACTAGGAAATATGGAAGATAACCAAGCTGTTCTTAGTCAATATCACGGACAACAACCATCTACACCAGAAGAAATCAGAACTAATGGAGTCAATCCAAATATATCTGAAGGACTACCGAATAACCCAAAATATGGTGATTTGGATAGGCAACCAATTGTTGCTCCAACGCAAGGTGTAGTACCAGATAGTCTTAATGTCGATGAAAATGATCCGCTATCAGGAAATAGAGCTAACTTGATGGGTAATTTCACCAAGAATGCTAATGACGTTGAACAATTTGGGGATGACTTTTTCAACAGTGACCAATTTAAACAGTATCAAGGCAAAGTCGATGATATGAAGCAAAGGCTAGGAATTGACGATGATACCAATATTGTTCCTCTAGAACATACACAAGAGAATATAAAGGACTCAATTGCTAGCATGCTATCTGACGGTTTATTTGACGATATTTCACAGAAAGTTGGACGCGTTGCAAACCCAATATCTGAACAGGTAGATAATGCAAAAGAAGCCGTATCGAATGCATATAACACAATGAGAGCTGCCTTTTATGAATCACCAGTAGGACAAGCAGAGACAGAAGCGACTGAGGTTATTTCTGAAAAGTTCAATGCACTAAATGAATATTTGGACAGCAGTGAAGCGTTAGATAACCCACAGCAATTAAATGAAACAGTTAGTGGGTTTATTGATGATGTTAGTGGAGAAATGGCTAATCTATTCACATACGAAAATGAATCTAATACGCCAATTGTACCTAAAGAACCTGAACAATCTGAAGATGATAATCACACCTCAACATCACAGACTAGCGATAACGAAATTATTTCCCCTCTAGTTGATGAGAATGGAAACCAATCGGAGGAAAGTACTATAGGCGAAAATAGTTCACCTATAGTGAGTGATAATTTAAACTCAAACAACGAACCGTTTAGACAGGGCAATGATAGTGCGCCTGAATACAGTACCAATTATCCCCACTACGAAAAAATAGCAAATGACAGACAGGAAGAAATAGAAAAAGAAGAAAGGAGAGATGAAAATAGTAGAAATGAACTTGAAAGATTACAGTCAATAGATGACAACTATAATCCAGTAGGGGTCGATGACATACCTCGATAGAAAAGAAAAAACCTCGGATATTTCCGAGGTTTTTTTATAAGCTTTCATCATATTTGTTTTTAATAGTGTTAAAACCATCCTTATCTATAGTTGCATCACCTTTGAATTTCACATCAGGATAACTAGGACTAGAATTACCTAAGACTGAACCATAAACACATTGAATATCACCTTTAATGAGCTTATATATAATGTAGACAAAAAACGATATAGCAATACACGAAAACATAAACTAACTCCTAACGTCGAATTTTAATTGGCGCATCATCATAAGTGCCAACACTCTTATTAACAACCACACTCTTATCTACTTCAACAAAATATGCTCTATAAACAAGGTAACAACAAATACCTATAAAAGCGTCAAACAAACCAAATCCATAATTTATATATCCAAAAGAAAGAATTGCGAATATAATTATGAAAACGGTAATGTCCCCAATTTTCCATAATATGTTGATTGACCTGTCTTTCATAACCACCTCCATTTACTGATATAGTAACAAATAAATATAACTTCCAAAACATAGAGCGCATAAGAAAAAATAGAACAGCACCATAGTACAGTATTCATAATTAGAAATCACAAGATCGTTCACATAGAGCCAAAAACCTCCATAAAAGTCTTCACTTTGGCAAGCGATTTACCCTAGAGCCAAAAACCAGCTTTTTTGGCTCTGTATCTTATAGTGCCAAAAACCTACCTTTTTGGTTACTATATTTGTTATGGTATGATTTGATGAAATCAACTTATATCATAATCACTGGTATTGGAGATTACATGCAAGCGATAGTCGATGCTATCTACGAAGAAATAGATGGCTTGTATAAAAAGACAGAAGCGATTCAAGGTGTTTGGCGAAGGGCTATAGCAGAGAGAGAGTTCAATAGGGACTATTCAGATAAGAGAAACATTGAGTCAACAAATTATGAAATGCGAGTCGAGTTTGTAGGGTTTAGTTTCCGTGTTCGTTGGCATGAAGTTCGGTTTGTTAAGAATGGAAATAAAACTGTACGGTTAATAAAGTCTATTGCTGTACCTGAAAGCGGTAAATATAAGGCATCACAATTTGGTAAGGCTCAAGAATGGGAGCTTCTTCTTATAACAAGAATGGAAGATGCTCTATCAGAAATCCGTTACCAATTAAAGCATTTAGGCAAAGCTCATAATGCAGTCGTTTGGGCTTCCAAACGTTCTAAGCAAAAAATCAAGACAATAGAAATTAAACATCGTGTTGAGAAAACAAATCGTTCTATCAAAGCGATTAAAGAGTCATTGAAAAAATAGGATGTAGTTGATGGAAATAAAAGTGAGAACAATTGGCGAACATGATTTAACAGATGAAATGAATGCTTTAATGGATGCAATTGAAGCGAAAGAAGATGTTAAGGGATTCGCTTATGCTGGCTCAGGGAAAAGTACATTCCTAAGAGCTGTCGAGAAATATCAAAAAAATAAGATGGGCATTTACCTTTGCTATAACAAATCTCTTGAGCGTGAAGCTAGAAGTTTGTTTGTTGGCACTCATGTTCACATATATACATCTCACTCTTATGCTTTATCAACGTTCAGTAAGGAAGTAAAAACAGGCTTTTTAAGAAAAGTTAATTTGAAACCTAACATGAAAATGGTACTAGACCATTCAGAGTTCAATTTGGACAATCCATTATTCAATGCACTCGACATGAAAAAGAATTGGCGTGTATTAATTGATATCTGCGATTGTTTTATTCAGACCGCATCACTTGAACTAACAGAACTACATCTTACTGAGAAAGCTAAAAAACTAATCACCAGTAAAGTTAACAGCAAGGCAATAAAATCGAACCAAAAGCAAGTAGCTTTATTGTACTTGGTTAATCACGCTAACTTATTGCTAAAGTCAATGTTTGATACGAGCAATGAGTGTTATTGCTCACATGATGGATACGTTAAATATTGGCAGCTTTCAAAGCCAGTTATTAACTATGACTATGTTATGTTTGATGAGACACAGGATGCACCGCCAGTTCTTGTTAACGTAATAATGTCTCAAAAGATTCAGAAAATATTTGTCGGTGATAAATACCAAAATATCTATCAGTTCAAAGGCGGCGTTAATGCAATGACTGTGGTTCCGTGTGAGTCATTTCCATTATCTGTTTCATTTCGATATGGACAAGATTTAGCAGACTTAGCCAGCAAGATATTAAAACACTACGATACTAGCGTAAAAATTACGGGTCGAGGGTTTGACACGGAGATTATAAAAGGCTCCGACTATGATGACTCTGACAATATGTTGTACATTGCACACACCAATATTCACTTATTGGATATTCTGATTGATTGCTATAAATCTAAGATTCCAACGGTGTTTGTTACGGACAACAAAGCCAGCTTTACATTAATGAAAGCAGAGTCCATTTTGAACATTTCACAAAATGGTGAAGGTATAGGCTTTTATAAAAAGTACGACAACATTGACAAGCTAATTGCCGAACAGCGCGATTTGGAAACAAAGGTAATTATCGAGTGGTTTAAAGAAGACCGTGAAAAGTTCATGGATCTAATAATGGCATTAAGATGGACGCTAGATATTATTCCTGACAAAGCGTTTGTGAAATTATGCACCGCACATGGAAGTAAAGGCTTGGAATCTGATGTGGTGATGTTGGCTGATGACTTTAGTGCCGTTGAAGCTGCGTTCGGTGATGGACAGCCACTTGCTGAAGATGAATTGAATCTGATTTATGTTGCTGTGACCAGGGCGAAGAAGAAGCTCATTTTGTCTGATACGCTTTACGATGCTTTGAATAAGAACCTAGCATTCACACTCAAGCGCCATAAACCCGCGAAGTGTATGTCTGACAACCTCATTCCAGAGTCTTACCAAGTGAAGGGCAAAAAAGCCAAATCAAAACCTAAGCAGCCAGTCAAACCGGCACAGTCAGCAGAAAGTAACCTCGCTGCAGAAACTCACAGCGTCCAACCGGAACAATCAAATTCAAACCTCGCAGCTTCTAACAATCCAGCTTCGGATAGCGAGAACCAGGCTAAGAGCACTAAGCCTGAAAAGTCCTCTCCTTTGGTCAGCTCATCAAAGAGTGCGCCGAGCAAGGAAATGGCTATCGTGGTGGGGCAATCAAAGGAAACTGGTGAAGATATGCTTTGGTGTCCAACGGATACCAGTTTGTACTTAAACCCTAACCTTGCTGTCGCCGGTACAATGGGAACCGGTAAGACGCAGACGGTGAAAAGTATCGTCACACAGCTTCGAAGACAGAAAGAGCTCAACACCGGTGGCGAGTCACTTGGCATCCTTATCTTTGATTACAAGTCTGACTACGTTGATGATGAGTTCGTTAACGCAACAGGTGCAACCGTGTTAGAGGCGAACAATCTACCGATTAACCCGTTTGCTTTACACTCAGACCACCGCTTGGCGTTAATGAACAATGCGAAGGTCTTCATCTCCACATTGAGCAAAGTTTTCCGTTTGGGAGTAAAGCAGGAGCAAATGCTAAAGAACTGCATCCTCGCTGCCTACGAGAACAAAAACATAGACAATGGTGATGTAAGTACCTATAGCCACACTCCACCGACTCTGAGGGACGTCATCGCAGTCTATAATGGTCAGCGTAAGATTCCTCAAGACTCCCTTACCTCTGCGCTTTCTGACTTGTATGACTTCGAGATATTTGAGAGCAACGGAAGAAAGTGTAAAACGCTCTATGATCTCCTTGATGGGAATGTTGTGGTCGTGACATTGGGTGGTATTGATCCAAACTTACAAAATCTCATCGTTGCGGTACTTTTAGACCAGTTCTACACACAAATGCATCTAGCCCCAAAACCAAGCCCAATTGGTCAGAATCGAGCGTTGAAAAAACTAGTGCTCGTAGACGAGGCGGACAACTTCATGGCGAATAATTTTCCGAGCTTGCGAAAAATACTCAAAGAAGGGCGTGAGTTTGGGGTAGGGTGCCTATTGTCAACTCAGGGACTGGACCACTTCCAAACTAGTGAGAATAGCTATAGCGATTACATGACAGCGTGGATAGCTCACCGCCTCAACAACCCAAAGAGCAAAGATGTTGAGCAACTTCTAAACACCAAAACGAAACAGGAGCTTGAAAACCAGTTAAACATGGTTCGAGAGTTAGAGAAACACCACTCTCTTTTCGTTGATGGCAAAAAACATGTTACTCATCAACGTTCAACAATGTTTTGGAAATTGATTCAAAATTGTTAAGCTTATCAACGAGGAGTATCCAATCAGGGACACTCCTCTTTTTTAAAAGGAATAAAAATTTGAAGAAAGTAAAACTTTCCGTAGCTGCTAGCATTCTAGCAGTGAGCCTATCAGGTTGCAGTACGCAACTGCCCGTAAAACCAGTCACACAGCACTATTCATTTGGTCCCGAGCAAAGTGCAAAGCACACTGTGACGTTTGAGTATCAAAACCTCGCTAGTGCTCCAGAATACCAGAACTACGAGATCACGCTAAATCTTGACTCTCTGCCACAGCAAGTTGAGTTTGACTTGTGCCAATTCGTCGAAGCATCAAACAACTGCAAGAGCACTATCAAGGTTTGGGAAGAGAGCGATAGTAGAGTGTGGATTGACTATCAGATGATCGTTCCTACGGAACTCAAACAACTAAAAGGAACTGATATTTTAGCGGTTGATACCAAAGGACTCGTTGGACGTAGTGCCGGAGAGTGGGGTGAGGAATTACCATCTGGTAAAACAACGGTTTATCAAGATGGTGAGCAAAATGTTACTTATCACCTGACTATTCTAACGAACTAACCTGGTAATAAAAACGAAGGGAGCTGATTGGCTCCCTTTTTTAATGCCAGTTATTGGCTAACCTATATCACTCCGATTCAGTTAGTCTCTGAAGCACTCAAATAGGTATATTAAGCCTTTGATAACAAAGGATGGGTTCAATTTAAAAACTAAGACCACGTTTTTTAACACCTTGCCGAGCAAGGCTTTTACATTGTCAAAATCCATCGAATATTCCTTCTAAATTTCGATTTTCGATTTGCCAATCCGGTCACTGGTGATCTATAGTCTCGATTGTTCGGTGTCGAGATATGATACCAGTAGTTAGTTTCGAGTAGCTCCAACTACTCTAGATTGACTCCTATTATAAACCCTGCTTTTTTGCGGGGTTTATTCGTTTTAGGCTCAAATATACAGTGCAACCAAAACCCGTAATTGGTGTTTCTATTGCCACTACATCTAGTAGCCCTTAACCTTGCGATTTACAAGATAGTGCGATTGAAAAGATTGTTCAAGGTACATATTTGGGTTGACTTGTGGATAAGTAACCAAATGAAAAATATCAGTAAGTGACTACTTACTGATTGCGAAAGGACGGACTTGACTAGGTAAAATCACAGGTTTGAGTTCGGTTTAGAAATAACCGTACAGAAAAAAATTTTCCTTGATCTTTGGGCATTTTCCTTTGCGAACAAATGGATTTGCCAAAATGTCACTCAGACCACGAAAAATAACGCATTAGGTACTTTACACGACAGACTTGTTATTCAAGAGAATTGGGGGGAAGTACACAGGGATTCTATATTTTGTTTCGGTAACACACTTCCCATGAGCGATTTAGCTTAAGAAATTACAATGCTCAAGTAATGTGAAGCTCTTGCCAATGACAAAGCCACAAACAAAGTCATAGGACCAGAAATGCCTGCTAGTTCGAACTGAACAATATCGGGTGTCCATCCTTTAACAGAACATAAATTCCTCCGTTCAACCATGCGCCCACAACATAATGGTCGCTAGGAATTTGATTCCAGTCTCGCAGACCGTCTTCATCAAATGTATAGCCTGTCAAGTTAACTATTTTAACTCGTTTCAAATTACCAATTGGGACAATATTGGCAGCACCTAAATAGGGATAGTAAGCAAGCTCCCCATTCTTGAGCTTTACGGCAACATTGTTACCAATAACTGATTGTCCAAAGAGAACGCCATGCTCACTAAGCACTATCGAACCATAGTGGTATCGGTGTCGGATAACTAACATTTCCATCATAAAAAACTGTACAAAAATACAGTATATAGATTAGCCAATAGGCTGTGCAACCTCAGTATGCCTACGAAACAAGGAGCTTTTATCACAAACACTCATTTAGGAAACCAAGAGCACAACCGTATTCTTCTAGTGATTGGGACAATAAGCCCATACCGAAAAAACAGAACTCCATCACAAGGAATCCAACATGTTAGAAACGCTAATCATTGGTCAGCCCTATCCAAATACGATACCGGTTTATGACGGAGCCATAGCTGAGTTCCTGCGTCCAACCTACAACAGATTGTTCATAGGTCTACCATCTATGACGAATGAAGAATGGGTAACTCTGTCTGAAGGGCGTGTGAGCGCCAAAATATATGTAGATAGAGACTCATCTGCGATGATGCTCGTATTCTCATTTGAGCGCGGCGGCTTTCAATTAAATTTCGACTGTCCGTATGACGCATCAATAGTTGGTGACATACAACTGCCTGAAGTCCTTAACAACTCAAAACGACTTGCCATTGAAATTGTGATAGTTGATACCGAAACACTTGTCCTTAAAAGTCTGAGGTTCATCACAATGTCTGAAGAACTTACCTCAGCGTTTCTTGGTCAAGTAGAAAAGCAATTATCTAGGGAATTTAATGCTTCAGAAGCAAATCATTGGATTGATAAACAACGTATGTTGTTTTCAGCGAATGAACTCGCAGCGTTACCCTTTCCCAAGTTTAGGTTAGCCTGAAACCTAGTTAAACCGGCTAACGCTCAAATGAAAATCTAGACAATATGAGAACCAAAAAGACATTAAAACTTGCCAGCTATTTAGTTGGAGCTTGCTGCTGTCTAACCATCAGTGCAGGGCTAACATTTGATATTGTGTGTGTTCCATACGCTTCGCTTGATGAATCATTAATGATATTTTTTGTATTCGTAGTTTCGTTGATACTCATGGTGAAACAAAAACAATAGTGAACCCAAAAAAAGGTGCAGTGATGGATGAGTATGACTTGTTTGATGTAACAGGCGAGACAAGGTTCTGAGTCCCCATTAAAGTCGGGAGACATTGACCAAAACAGAAATGATATCCGTATCCCCTTCAAACACCACCTGATAGTTTGGAAAGCGAGAATGGCTGATATCGTTTAAGTATCTAAATTAGTCAGTGGTAAAACAACATGAATTACGACAACGATGAGAACATATTTGGAAAAGCTTTGACGGTATATCCTGGCAAAGAGTCAACGCAAGATGCTCTCCAAGAACTGCATAGCAAGCTTGTTAAATCTGGTTTGACAAATACTGAGGCTGACCAAAAAGTTAAGGTAGTATCCACGGCATTGAAAGACAACGCGATTATAGCTCAGCTTCTAGCAATATCCGTAGATTCGAAATCAGTGTCACCGCTTGGTGACTTAACACAGCTAGCATTCGAGTTAGCTCATCAAATACGAAACCGTTTACCGTTAGAGAAACAAGAAGAACTCGACTCACACTTGAATACACTCAAAAGCTCATAACGGCAGTTATTATAAAAAAAGCGTCCATTGGACGCTTTTTTTATGCCGCTAGCAGCTCTAATTGACAGACTACTACACCAAGTTCATTTTTAATCAGCCAACTCTTGTTGCTCAGCAGAGAAACATAAACACTCGAACATGCCCACGTTCTATCACTACTTCTTCTTTCGTAATACTCCATTGCAAGCTCACACCTATAAAGCTCAGTAAGCTCAAAGCTGTCAAACTTCAATGTAACGTCTTCCGATTTCAACAATCTATGACCGTCAACATCCTCAATCAAAATTGCCCAAAACTCTCTCACTTATAACTAATAAGCTAACTGCTTATTCCCAATGAATTAATATAGATCCCAAACAACATCGTTGCAGATTCAGTGGTAGTGTCACTTAAACTCAAGTACATAACTGTAATCACTGCAATTGATGTAGTTATACCGCAATGATTCAATCATACCTCGCTCACTTTCCTAAACGGACATTAGGTACACTTAACATTGTTAAGTTAAGAAAAATAGAAAAGTATTTTATTGTTTATTTTATAACCCTATGATCTTACCTTTGTTTACCTTTAGAGACTTATGATCACCTCTAAGATCTTCTATATACCTATAAGGCACGAAAAATAAGCGCAAGATTATGATTATCAATGGTTTTTTCGGTTGTTCGTGTATTTCTTTTTGGTGTTTTTGTATTTGATTTTGTGCGGAATGATCATTTTTTTGTGTTGAACGATCATTTTTTTGTGATAGGTAGATTTAATTTTGTGATCTTTCGACTTTTTTTTGTGGCTACTTGAATTTATTTTTGTGGCAAATCACAGGTTAATAACAATTTATACACAGGTTATTGTATATGGTCATGAGGTACAAGCTTCACTAAAAGCATACATATATTTGTACAGCTTAACTTTTTTTTGTGTTTGAGTGCTTAAAATTTGTGAAGCTATGCTGGTTTTTAGGTGGTTTTAACTTATTTTTGTGCTGTTTGTATTTAATTTTGTGGTGATTGAACTGAGTTTTGTGGTCGTGTACTTTGTTTTGTGGTCATGTACTTTATTTTGTGGCGGGTCTATTCGGAGAGTTCATTTACAACTTGAGGTTTAGGAAATCCAAAGGCAAATGGTATAATGCATTAAAATGTTTAAAATCAACACTTTATATTACTTGTTGCATAGAAGGGTATGTTCTTTACGAGAATGCTGCTACTAACAACTCGTGATATGCCCCCCATTGTAAACTGAGTTTTGTGCTAGTTTTTACTTAGCCTTGTGCTAGTATGAACTGAGTTTTGTGTCTATTGGACCGAGTGTTGTGGTGAAACAACAAATTTAAGTACACGTATGACGGAAATGAATATAGAGCTGGTTACTGAAGACCACTTAGATTATCACTTTAAAACGCATGGGTTAATTTATGCGTCAACTAGTCTTACATGCCGAATGATGGACATGTTCGCTTTAATGCTAACCCATATGAAAGAAAGTGACTGGAACAAGAATAACGACCAACATTTTGTTCCTGAATACAGGTTCAACACGAGTCAGTTAACTCAATGGTTTGATATTGATGTTAAGTACCTGGCTACTGCCCTGAAGAACCCCGCGAAGTCTCTTGGCGAGAAACAAATAGGGATTGAAGATGACAAGGGTTCGTTCGCGTACTATCCGCTTTTAGCTAAAGTCACTTATGCTGATGGAACGCTTACAATTAAACCTAACGGCGAACTTAGACAGCTATACATCATCAACTCTCACAAAAACGGTCACGCCAAAATTGATAACAAGATATTTAAGAAGCTTACAAACCCTAACACCAAAAGAGTTTTTGAGTTTTTGTGCCGTTACCGTTCCAATCAGACTGAAATGTATTTCATTTCGGTGGATAAGCTTCAGGTACTATTTGGTGTTAAAACCGACAAGGGCAAAGTGCTCAAGAAAACATACATGAGGCATAGTGCCTTTATTAGTCGGATTATTGCCCCTGCACTTGCGGATATTGCTACGAATCCAATCGCTAAAGATAAGTTAGAAATCATCACTAAGGACGGACTACAAGGGTATGAGGTTGAGCCAACCAGTGATGGCGGTTGTAAAATTCGATTTTTGGTCAAGTGGAAGAACCAACTCAGCATTAAGGAAGCTGAAGCTTGTTACAGCAAAATATCTTCTTTGATGAAACAGAAGCAAGATATTGAATCTGAAGGTGGTGATGTTTTACCAACACTGCGTGAGATTCATAGTTTGTTTTTACGACTTGGCAATGAAGGACATGCTGAAGTTCTGGAAGATGAAATAAATAAACTTGTTGAGAGCAATAGGATTCCAGATGAACCTAATGAAGAAGAACTGAAGCTAGCTGAAAAACGCCGTGAGGTAGACAACCTGTTTGAACAAATGTTCTTAAAGAAATAACTTAGCCAAACCAAGCAAGGCTCCCCTACCTTGCTTGGTTGATAAACTTTTCATAGTCACTATGCTGGCTGAAGATATGTATGCTTTCACCGGTCTTTACCAACCTTTCGTACTTGCCCAAGCTCAGAGTTTTATAGCCGTACCGACTTGATACACGAAACCTTACTGCTCCTTCGCTAAGCATTCTTAGTGCTTTCTCTGTCTTCTTTCTCAGTTTGTCGGGTGCGTTCTTAGGATAAATAATGTTCATGCCGGTCAAATCCTCTGTTTAATTCATAACCTTATAGTTTCAAAGTATCACCCCATTAGATCTTTCCTAAACTCATAATTTTTATTCAATAAGAAAATAGCTTATTACATATTGTTTTTGATTCTTGTAGGAAAATGAACCAAAAAATGCAAAATGAACTTGTTAAAGGTTCAATTTGCATGTAGTCTGGTTTTAACTTAAAGGACATACTCAACAGGATTAATAACGAATGAACTTCAAAGAAAAAGCTACCGACCTGGGAACCAGAATGTTTCATGAAAACGTATCGCTTAAAGAAGAACTGTTAGAACAGTCAGCGATTCGTTTTAAAGATGACCTTTTGGAAAATGGTGTAACGCGCCTAGTCCATAACCATGCTGTCAACAAAACTACTCTAGGTGTCGATATTCTTGGTTTATCGAAAAACACGTATAACAAACGAATTGCACAGTTGATTGAAGAAGGTGTTATTGATGAACCCTACTTCTACAATAGAAGCCACATGTTTACACTAGAGCAAGTGCATGCCGTAATGAACCACTTTGGCTTTGAAAAGTTCTCTGATAATCATGATTCAACAGTTGTGTTAGTCAGCAACTACAAAGGTGGTACGGGTAAAACCACGACGAACACATCACTTGCTGTTAAAACGGCGCTAGACCTTAATCTGAATGCTCGTGTTCTTATTATTGACCTCGATCCTCAAGGCAGTGCGCGAGGTATCATTAACGTAGAGGATGAGAGTGAGGAAGTTTTCATCACACTATCTGACTTGCTTCGCTCACTATTTAAAGAGTTTGATTCTCAAGAGTTTGTAAATGAAGCAACTGAATTCCAAGAAGCAGGACATAGCTTTGAGGATGTGGTTCTAGCGGCACCATTCTCGACACATTTACCAAACCTCGATGTCATGACAGCTTTCCCAACAGACGAGCAGTTTACAAAACTTTACTGGTCACTGGACAAAGAAAAGCGTGTTGAATTGCTAACAGCGTTTGCCAACAAAGTTGTGCCAATTCTGAAATCACAATACGACATCATTTATTTAGACCTACCACCTCAAAATAGCCCTATTACTTGGTCAGCTATTGAAGCTGCCGATATGATCCTGTCTCCTGTAACGCCAAGAACTTACGACTACGTTAGTACAATGTCTTACCTTCTAACTATGTCTGAGCAATTAGAGGATTTGCCATCTCAAGGTGACAACGTGAAGTGGTTCAAAATCTTGCCGGTAAACTACAATGAGGCGAATAAGCAAGAGCGTAAGACTTATGACCGACTTCTAAGAACGGTGGGAAGCGATATGATCACAAAGGCGATTAAGCATAGCCCGTTCTTCCATGAAGCTGCTGACAAGAATCGTACTATCTATGACATCATTCGTTCTGAAAGTACATGTACTGATATTCAATACTATGATGCAATCAATTCTGTGAACGAGGTATACAATACGTTTATCTCTGATTTGAAAGCGTTAACAAGTAAGAACAATAAGTAGGTAAATCAATGATGAAAAAAGGCAAGAGCTTGTTGACTGGCAGCGCCAAGTCACGCACTAGTAGCCTAACCAGCTCTCAGACTCGAACATATTTAAATGGGGCGGTAACGGCTAAGCGTGTTGTCATCCCTGCATCTGAAGTTGAGTCCAAAACAGATATTCACCCTCTCAACCCACGTAACCAGGAAGCACTTACGTTAGACGCTGTCAGAGACATTTTTCCGTCTATCTGTGAGAACGGCGTTAACCAGGAGGGTGTTGCTGTTAGATGCCCTACCACTGGCAAGCTATTGCTTCTAGATGCAAGTCGTCGTCGTTTTTCGTGTATCAATGGTGGTGTTGATTTACCACTGTGGGAGTTACAGGAAGATGTTAGGGACGATCAAATGCTTGGTATCATCAATGATAGCCAAGAGGTTAAGCGTTGGTCTTACCCTGAACATGCAAGGTATCTTTTGACCATAGCGGAACGTAAAGGTATTGATGTTGAAAATACTAAGGTTGAAGACTTAGCAGCAGCACTTTCAATCGGTAGGGAGTCACTACGTAAGCGACTCGAAGCGAATAATGTTGAGCTTTCAATGCGCAAAGTATTTGTGGATTTTGAGGGTATACCAAATAGTTTCTACAGCAAGCTTGCTAAATACCAAAGAGCACTAATTAAAGCGGGTAAAGAAATTGACAAATCAATGGCAGAGTTCAAAAAGAACCTGACTGATTTAAGCTATGACGTTTCTGAAAGCCAAAGGGAAACCTTAGATCTACTAGAATCGTTCGTCGTAGAAAATACTACCGGTAAGCCTAAAAAAGCTACATGGGAGACAAATAAGCTGGCTGAGTTTGAGGACAAAAACGCTTACGCAAAAGTAAGTCGCAGTGCTGATAGAAACATGGTGAAATTCGAGTTCTCTCGCATTGGTTCTGAAAAGATGAACAAGATTGATGCATACATCAAACGTGTTTTATCTGGTGATGAGTAAAAACAACCTTTCATCACAGTGATACTTGAGGCTATATATAACAAGGGGTTGGGCGATTATTTTAAGTAAAACAATGGGGGTTGTCACAGCAAAACAATGGGGGTTGTCACAGCAATAGTGTTGACGGATAGGTGATTAGCTTAGAGCAAGTGAAAGACCAAATCCCGTAACAACAAACGCGACAATAATCCCTACCTCCAACATTATGCTATTGATAATCGCTGACCAAGTAATCGCTTGTTTAAATACTCTGTTCAGCATCAGTTTATAAAGGAATAGGTAGAGCCAAGCTAATAGCAGATATATTGAGAGTGAAAGTAGCACCCAATGAATTGCATTCGTAATAACACCCACTCTGAATATTTCTATGAGCAGTATGGCAAGGAAGCCAAAGATTAAGCCAAATGGAAATTTCAACAATCCCCGACTCGCAACTACTTTGATTCGGGTTGTCCATGACGCTTTAGGTAGCAGGTAGCAAACGGAAGCGAAAGCGGGTATGGCTCCGAAAAAAATAAAGTAGAAAAACCACTCCATCCTATGCCTTTTTCTTTGGAACTAAAACGTTAATGATAGTCTGGATATAGTTAGCAACCAAATCAATGCGAACACTATGAGAGCAACGTTATACAAAAACTCAGGCTTGGAGCAGCAAGTAGAACGATTTACAGATGAGTGTGACCTTGAGCTTGCACTTGAAAATGTTATGGGGCGATTTCCAAAAGCAAAATTGATTGTCGATGGGAATCATTTTAAATGGGTTCAGGTGGGAGATAACCGCATTTTGATTAGTCGGTAACAATTGAAATGAAAAGGCTCTTGAAGGTGCGAACTTCAAGAGCCGGATGGTTAAACCATCGAGCCAGAACTATTAATGGGATTAGTAATAATGGCTGAGAAAATAATAACAGCTTTTCAAACCGGAAAGCCAGTCAAAATTGAGAGCATGAGTTGGGCTGACTTTCTTTCTATGCTTGACCAAATAGGAAGTTCACATCAAACAACACTACGGGAGCAATAAGCCGATGCAAGAAAGAATCACTAAGTTTCTAAGTGTCTATGCGATGACTGGTTTAATTGGGGTTGCCTTCTTTGAACCGACACTCAAACACTATGCATCAATTATACTCAACATTACTGGCTAGACGTACTGGTAAAAACAATAAGGGCAAGCTGAAATTGGCTTGCCCTTTCTTTATCTTAACTTTGTTAAGGTGACTTCCCTACTCCACCTCTCCGATAATCTCTGACATTGCATCATGAGGAATAATGTCAACTGCTTCATAGTGAACCTGATTTCCATAGCATGAGCGAACAAACGCAGCAGGAGCCATTCTGTACCCCAATCGGGACAGAATGAAAGAATAAAAGCTTAACTGCAATTGATCTGAAAATGTTGGGGATGCATGGGACTTGGTATCTACGAGAAAGTACGTTCCATCGTACTGATACATCTGGTCTATGCGTCCATATAGATTTAAGTCTCTGAACAAGCACGCAATGTTTTCTTCTGACTTTGCCAAGGTAGCCAAGCGCACAACAGAGGGCATGTTTTCATTGGTTAGCCAAGAATCTACGTTTTGTGGTTGTGGAACTGACTGAAGTTGATATTTGCTTACGGCAATATGGTGAGCGTAATGCTCAATAATGCCCTTAATTCGTGGTGAGATAGAACGGTGCGTACCCCAAGTTACGAATTGACTAGCAGAAAATGGATAAGTCGTTGTTGCAGTACGCATATCACTCTCTTGGATTTAGGAAACTTATACCGCCAATGTACCATTTAGAAGTGATTTCCAAAGTTTAGAGGTCTATGAAAATATGGTTGTTCTAAGAAAAATAGGTGGTATCTCGCCTTGCTTTTGGAGTGTATGAAAACATGCTTAAACGTTGGTTCAAGAAGCTAGTTTGGCAAGCTGATAAGCAAGCATTTGTAGACTCAAAGCGCGAGATGTATGGTTTAAGTAACCTCGATGACGATGCCATAGGATATCCTCCAAATCCAATAGGCATTCCGGTGGTTCAGCCTCATGTGTTACTTGAGCGTATGCAGGGGCAAATTAACGCGATCAGAAACGAAATCGGCGTTAGTAAAGAAGTCTTTAACGAATATATCTATCCGGTATTTGAAAGCTTCATTCGTTATGCAGACTTACTTCCCGCTTCGGAGTACAAACATCACGCCACTGGCGGCGGTTTAGTCTCGCATTCACTAGACGTTGCGCACCGTTCTATGAGAGCTGCGCAGATGACACATTTTCCAGTTACCGTTGGTAGTTTGACTGAAACACAGCAAAGTAATATCCAGTGGCGCACAGGGACAATACTTGCGGGGCTTTTGCATGATGCCGGTAAGATACTAGCAGATGTACAAGTTCACGATGGTAATGCGAAAACTTCAGAACGAGTTATTTGGGATGCTCAAAGCGGTACGACGATCCATGCTTGGGCTGCTGAACATCAGATAGAACGGTACTTCATTACATGGAACCGCGATAGGCATATGAAGCATCAAAATGCTTCATTGGTGATGATGGAGCGTTTGATTCCTGCCAAAACGTGGTCATGGTTAGAGAAGTGCTATGACGGTAAGCATATTCACTCAATGATGTTGGCAAGTGTCGGCAAAACAAACATGTCTCATCCGATGCCGCAAATTATTGCCGAAGCGGATAGCGCCTCCACGAAAGCTGATATGTTCTCTCGCAACTCTCACATTACAAAAGAGATCAAGCGAGTCCCGCTTTCAGAATTACTTTGCGACCTGATTCGTCATTACATCCTCATTGGAAAATGGAAGGTAAATGAGAAGTCGGCGTACCTGTGGTTTGTTGAAGAACAATTGTATGTAATTTGGAATAACGCTGTCCCTGAATTGGTCGAAGAAATGGTAAATGCAGGGTATAACATTCCGTCCGTCCCTGAAGTTCTAGCCCGAATCATGGTTGAAGAAGGACAAGTTACGAGTAATGGTGATGAACTGTATTTTGACATCTACCCTGAAATACTCGGTGATGCTAAGAAACCGGTGAAGGTTAAGGGTCTGAAGTTTCGTAATGTCCAACGTTTAGTTCTTGAGCCGGAAAAGCTCTACTCACTCAAGGAACACTCAAAGCGCCCGAAAGTAGCGAAGCCTGTACAAGAAAAGGTTGATGAGCCACAACCAAAAGAGCAAGTTGTACCGGATAGCGAGATTATTGAAGAAATATTTGATGAGCCAACTGATTACACTGTTAGTGGCAATATGCATAAACAAAAGACGCATGAAACCAGTAAAGAAACATTGGGGCGTGTGCTCAAAAATATTAGTAAATCTCTCACTCTAAAGGCTGTTGAAAGAAAACCGTCAGCACCGGTATCGAAACAGAAGCATGATGCACCAAAGGAAATTGAAGTTCCGAGTTATACCAAACAACACGAATCTGAATTTGTAGATGCAGATAGTTCAAGTAATACACCGGATGAAGCGACCGATAATGTGTCAACTGAACACTCCGAGTTAAACGAACAACCTGAACTATCCACTAACGAGAGTCCATCTATCGTTAGTTTTACTACTCCAATAGCCCAATTCATTGCCAAGCACTACGACTATGAAGTTCAAGAACAGCGTATTCAAGTTCCAAATGACGCAGTGATGGATATTGTCATGAAAGCAGAGTTAGAGCTTAAAAATGTCTCGATGCTTGATCTGTTTGATTCACCGGAGATTGTAATCAATGACTGATAGTACGAACCCGACCAAATACAACTTCCCTTACAGAACGAACTACGAAGCTTACTTGATCGCTACGTGGCTGATTGCCGCAATGGTTCTATTTTGTCTGCCTTATGTTTTTGAAGTACCCAAGCAAACGTATTGGTATGCGGCACTTGCTTGTATTGTCATTGGTGTTGTCACCGGTCATAAAGCTTTCGAAATTCATATTAGAAAGAAAAGACTAAAAGGGTATCCATTGGAGTTTATAGATCCAAGTAGCACTAAAACACTGAAGATGTTTGGTATAGATGGAGAGGTGATCGAGCGTGTCCAACGAAACAGTAAAAAATAGCTTATTCCTGGGGTGGGGATCTTCTGTAGGTTACAACGAGGCTCAATTAATCTACGACATTACCAAACGTGAAATGGATGACATCATTGGTAAGCAAAATGTCACGGAAGGAAGTGGATATATACATGGTATCTTGGAAAAAGAAGAAGATATCCGATTTATGTTCAAGTGGGCTGATTTACACACTCTTATCACGGGAGCTTCTGGCTCTGGTAAAACCCGCTTCTTCGATCTTGTCCTTACTCAGCTTATCTTGAGGAAAGAATGCTGTATTTTTCTAGATCCGAAGGGTGATAAGGACATTAGAGCTATTGCTGAACGAACATGTGCAGCGATGGGGGAGCCTGATAGATACCTCATGTGGCATCCTGCCTATCCAAGAGACACAATTAGGCTTAACCCTCTAAAGAATTTTTCTCGTTCTTCTGAGTTGGCTGCAAGGGTAACAGCACTTATACCGGAAGATGGAGACTCATTCTATCGAGATATTGCCAACACCGTATTGCAGTATTTGATCGACGCCATGCACTTAATTAACGAACAAGTTACGCTCACGGCAATTCGTTACTACTACGAACACTTTGGCTTACTTATTGAAAAGGCGGTAGTTGCGTGGTGTGAAGCTAATCGAGTCGATTGGAAAGATAAGCTTTACTCGAAATTGGAATCGTCAACGAACGAAGAAGTGAGAGCGTTACTTTGTGTTGATTACTACCGAAACAGAGTTGCTTCCAAGTTCACAAATGCAACCATTGAATCAATGGCGAGTATGTACATCGACAAGCGAAGAACGTTGGAGCAATCAACGGGCAACCTGTTGGCTAACCTTTCTAAAGTCACTAATGGTGAGCTGGCAGAAATGCTATCTCCAACCAACCTAGATGATTCTCGCGGAGTATTCGACATGAAAAATATCATCGCTGACAACAAGGTGCTGATCATTGGTACGGATTCACTTTCGGATAGATTGGTTTCGAGCGCAATAGGGAAAATGATTCTTGCTGATGCGGCTGCTGTAGCTTCGGATCGCTACAACTACGGTGATGAAGATGACAAAGTCATTAATCTATTTGTAGATGAAGCGAGTGAAATGCTGTGTGAACCGTTAATACAAATGGTCAACAAAGCTCGTGGCGCAAGGTTCCGTTTATGGATAGCGACACAGACTGTCTCTGATTTTGAAGCTGAATTGGGTAGTAAGGCAAAGGCTGATCAAATAATTGCATCAACGAATAATTTCATAAGCTTTCGATGTGCTGACGTTCCTACTCAAGAGCGAGTCTTAGCACAGGTTCCAAAAACAAGAGTTCGATATGTGATGCGAACACAGGGCTTTAATGCTTCCAACGATGAGTTGGATGGGTTAGGAGCGAACATTGGTGAGCGTTTAATGGAAGAAGAAGCTGACATGTTTCCAATGCAACTAATGGGACAGCTCCCTAACTTGGAGTATGTTGCCTCGTTTGTTGGGGGGAACCTCAAAAAAGGTCGTGTACCTATTCTAGCGAAACCAAGGAAGTAATATGGCAAAGGACAAGAAAGATACAGGGCTTATTATTACGCTAATTTTTACTCTGGTAATGCCGATATTATTAATTGCGACACTCTTTTTACCTTCTGTTGTTGAGTCCAGTATGCAGCAAGAGTTGGAAAATATGTCTCTTTTTGTCGGTACTGATGAGGCAATTGAAATTTATGAATCTGTGTCATATCTGTCGGACTCGCTACTAGTGGATTCGGGCTTTATACAATGGTGCCGAGAAGTGCTGCTGCCAGTCGAGTATTTGAAAGGACAAGATATCAATGACAGGCTGTTCTTCAATACTGGATTTTGGAAAAGTGTAGATCAGGCTATTTGGGGCTTGGCGCTCAACTTGGATTTCGTTCTACTCAGACTGTGGGGGTTGAAAATCTGGATCGCGGCAATGATTGTCTTTACCGTTGCATCAATGATGAGTGGATATTGGATACGAGAGATTAAGAAGCATGGCTTTGAATACTCATCACCAATGAGGCATGGCATTAGTAGGCGAGTTCTGTACTCATTACCGCTGGTTGCACTGTTCTACATTACAGTTCCCCTGGCACTTCCAGTTTATTTTGTACCGATAGCTTGCGCTGTCTACTCAATGTCGGTCATGACAATTGTAGCGAACACAATCAAGCGAGTGTAGCAGTAGTTAATTAAGGGGTCGGAGAGTGTAAGTTTGATGCCTCCGATCCCCTGTTTTCCCTATGCTTTATTCAATATTCAACTCTTAGTCTATTCTTGATCTGTAGAGTACCGCTTTTCGAAGTGTAGATGGCGTGGAAATGAAGTGACTAGCTCTACTCACTCCACACATGAGGGGCATACTCTTACAATGTGCAATTCCGCCGAATAGGCGGCGTGTGGCTTCATGGCTTAGTTGCTTGCAGCGCTAGGAGTCACATTATGTGATCTGTCAGAACCTCCGCCGAATAGGCGGCTAAACCACTGCCGAATAGGTAGCTGACAATAGTAAAACACGATCACATGTTCCAACTACTGCCGAATAGGCAGAGAAACAATAGAAGCCCGTCTATTATTGGCGGGCTTTCTATATCTAAATCTACTTTTTCGCTTTCCCATAAAGCTAACAACACCAATATCCTGATCACTGATTTCTTTCCTTATTGCTGTTAGCGTGTGTGTTTAATCTATTCAGAGGCAAAAATACATGAGTTGTCGGTGGACAACAAAGATCGAAACTCTGACGATAAAGTTCGCCACTTTTACATTAAAGATTGAAACTTTATAAGGAGCAGTGCTTACAGGATAAGCACGGCTTTGATGTGATGGACGCACCTCCCTTCTAGCGTCGTTGTACCAAACTAATAGTACAACCATTAAGAGCAGGAGTAACAAGTATGTCTATTAAAGTTGTCGGTATTGATATAGCGAAAAATCTCTTCCAAGTGTGTGTTCTGGGTACAAATGGACAAATTTTATCAAACAAAAAGGTAAAGCGAGATAAGCTTCTAGATACTGTCCGCCAACTACCTGAGCAAACTGCTCTAGCAATGGAGTCATGTGCAACTTCTCATCATTGGGGCAGAATATTTCAAGAGCTAGGATATACAGTGGCTCTTATTCCAGCTCAGCATGTAAAACCATTTGTTGGGCGGCAAAAGAACGATGCTAATGATGCAAGAGCCATTTGCGAAGCCTATTCTAGACCTAATCTTCACTTCGTTCCTGTTAAGTCTGTTGAACAACAAGACCTTAAAGCGATACGCAGTGTCCGTAAACGTTTGGTAGAAAACAGAACTGCCTTGGCGAACCAGATCAGAGGATTGGCTGCTGAATACGGGGTAGTATTTCCTCTCTCTATTAAAGCTTTACGAAGTCATTTACCGCTAGCTCTTGAAGACGCAGAGAATGCCCTTTCCCCAGTAATGAGGAACTTACTGCAAACTTTATACTGTGACTTTGTCAGTCTTAGCGAAGAGATAGATGAAATGACCCAAAGTGTCACCATGTTGAGTCAGCAAAATCCAAAATATGAGGCTATTCGGAATATTCCTGGGTTTGGCCCGATTTTGACAGCGGCACTGATTAGTGAGGTAGGTGTTGGAAACCAATTCCAAAATGGTCGCCAGTTCTCAGCATGGTGTGGCCTAGTTCCAAAACAAAATAGTACAGGCGGAAAAAGTAGTCTTGGCTCTCTATCGAAGTATGGCAATCGTGAATTGAGAGCATTACTTATTCACGGTGCTCGCGCAGTGGTTCGGTGCGGAGCTAACAAAGCGGATGCTATGGGAGCATGGTTGAGAGGACTCATTGCACGCCGAGGAAAAGCAAAAGCGATTGTCGCTCTTGCAAACAAGCTCGGTCGGGTAGCATGGCACATCTTGGCGAAAAATAGTGAATACGATATTAATCAGGCATTTAAGCCTGTTTGACTAAAAATACTAAGTTCTAAGGAGATATCCTCAAGAAGCCACTGAGTTTGCAATAGCTGATGAATAAACGGTGAACCATCCTTACTACACTCTGATAACGCAACGAGGTTATTGAAACCGAGGCTTTGAAAAGACAGTGAGGAGCGGATTACATCATGGCGCAGGTCACATAGTAGACCTAGAAAGACGTCGGATATATGTTAGCGACCGTATCATTGAATCAGTCATTGCATCCTGAGGTGCGTCCATATATGTTGCTTAAATCGATGGAACTAAATCAAGAAGCTACGATCTGATCGGCTACACCCATTAATCGTCGTAGCCTCATGCCTAAACCTCGTTACAAAACAACTAACTGGACGCAGTACAACAAAGCCTTAATAAACCGTGGTT
>NZ_JAWPOT010000368.1:0-642 GCF_033344415.1 Vibrio sp. 1727 | reverse complement strand
ATTTCACGCATAGATTGGTGAATCTGGAAGTACACATCTTGCCACTCACGTACGCGCAAGTAGTTCAAGTAATCTTGCTTACATTGTTTGCGGAATTGGTTACCCGTCAACGCTTTCTGCTGCTTCTGGATGTAATCCCACAAGTTCACAAATGTCAGGAAATCCGACTCTTCATGGAAGAAACGACGATGTTTATCATCTGACGATTGTTGTTTGTCTGAAGGACGCTCGCGCGGGTCTTGAATCGACAATGCCGCTGCGATGATCATCACTTCTTTTAGTGCACCATATTTTGGTGCTTCCAAAACCATGCGCGCGAGACGCGGGTCGATAGGCAAGCGAGCCAATTGGCGACCAATGCTGGTTAAGCGTTTTTTCGCGTCCTTCGCTTCGGCGTTAATCGCACCAAGCTCTTCCAACAAGCTAACGCCGTCTTGGATGTTGCGTTTATCCGGCGCTTCCACAAATGGAAACGCTTGAATGTCGCCCAAGCCAAGTGCCGTCATCTGCAAGATAACCGATGCTAGGTTAGTACGCAGGATCTCAGGATCGGTAAACTCCGGACGTGACTCAAAATCTTCCTCTGAGTACAGGCGGATACAGATACCCTCTTCCACACGACCACAACGACCTTTACGCTGG
>NZ_JAWPOT010000367.1:0-642 GCF_033344415.1 Vibrio sp. 1727 | reverse complement strand
TTCTTCGATGACTTCTTGGCTAAATAGGCCAGGAGCACCAGAAACACCAATTAGTACCGTTGGCTTCGCGTTACGCATTACATCGAGTAGTGAGAAGCCATTTCCTTCATTTTCCCACTCTTTTGTGTTGCTGTGTTTTTGGACCAAACGCTGTTGGAAATCAAGCAGGTTAGGCATACCTTCTTGTAACAGACCCCAGCGATCGACCATGTAAACTTGAGAGCGTGCTTTCTCGTCAGAAATCCCTTCCGATACCATTTGCGCAATGATCGCTTCTGCGATACCACAACCCGCAGAACCCGCACCTAAGAAAGTGATGCGCTGTTTAGAAAGCTGAGTACCCGCCGCTTTACATGCTGCCAGTAGAGAGCCTACGGTTACTGCTGCCGTACCTTGGATGTCATCGTTGAAACAACAAATACGGTCTTTGTAGCGCTCTAGTAGAGGCATCGCATTTTTCTGCGCGAAGTCTTCAAACTGGATAAGTGCATCTGGCCAACGGCGTTGTACCGCTTGGATGAATTCTTCTACAAATGCATCGTAGTCAGGGCCCGTAATACGAGGATGACGCCAGCCCATGTACATTGGATCAGCAAGACGTTGAGGGTTGTTTGTACCCACATCCAGAACGATAGGCAATGT
>NZ_JAWPOT010000366.1:0-643 GCF_033344415.1 Vibrio sp. 1727 | reverse complement strand
TTCTAGTGAATGTTGTTGACTTTGTTCTTGTAAGTATTGAGCGATGTTTTCAGATTCTTGAGCGAGGAGATTTGCAGAAAGTCCAAGTCCCAACAAACAGCTAATGAGTTGTGTTTTATTCATAGATGTGTGCAAGCAAAAAGAAAACATAATACGAATAAATAAAACGCTGTGCAATTGTGCGGTGAGCAAGATGAATTGAAATAAGCTAAACACGAAGCACAAACGTTGGGTTTTCGTGTTTAAGTGTTTGTAATAAATAATATTGGTGAGTAAACATAACAAAAAAAGCCCGGCACTAGGTACTGGGCTTTGAGATCATAGAGCATGCAATTATGACTGAGTGTCGAGTGGGATTTGTCCCGTCGTTACCTGTTCGACGTCAAACTCAGTTAATCCTTCAATGTAGCTTTCTACCGCTTGTTCTACTTCATCGTCGCTTTGGCTGAAGTATGCGAGGTGGAAAATGGCATCGCCTTCGTTCACTAATGGCAGCGTTTGCTGACCGATCACTAAACCACTTTTAGGTGCTTTTAGCTCTATTTCATCGTGACCGAGGGGTGAGCTGATGTAAGCTAAGGTTTCACCTTTTTCTACTTTATCGCCTAGGTTCACCACCGTGCGCAAAATACCGTTGCCTGGC
>NZ_JAWPOT010000365.1:0-643 GCF_033344415.1 Vibrio sp. 1727 | reverse complement strand
GGCAGCGCTTGAGTTGCTTGGCAAAGTGGAGTCGGTCGCGTTTGATAAAACAGGCACGTTGACACAAGGTAAACCGCAAGTAACAGACGTGGTGAGTTATGATGTAACAGAAGAAACGCTACTGAGTTTAACGGCTTCTATCGAGATGGGGTCAAGTCATCCGTTAGCGGTTTCATTAGTGAAGCGGGCTGAAGAACAAGGCGTTTCGATTCCTGAGGCAAGTGATAAAACTGCTCAAGTCGGCTCTGGTGTAACAGGTTTGGTGAACGGTAAATTAGTGCAAGTTATTGCGCCATCAAAAGCGGACTTCCCTGTTTCTTCGAAAGTTGAACAACGTGTTATTGAACTGGAAGAACAAGGCAAAACCGTGGTGATCGTTCGTCACGATTACGAAGTTATTGGCGTGATCGCGTGGCAAGATACTCTTCGTCAAGATGCTCAACAGGCAATCGCCACGTTGAAAATGTTGGGCGTGAGTTCTGTGATGTTGACGGGGGACAACCCACGCAGTGCAGAAGCGATAGCCCATCAAATTGGTTTGGATTACAAAGCGAGCTTGTTGCCTGCCGATAAAGTACGTTATGTGGAACAACTTTCTACTGAGCACACGGTTGCGATGGTTGGTGATGGTATTAACGACGCA
>NZ_JAWPOT010000364.1:0-643 GCF_033344415.1 Vibrio sp. 1727 | reverse complement strand
GAAGACCGTCGCCATATTTTGGATCGTGATGTGCGTATTCTACGTGAGACGATTCAAACACGTATGAATCTAGAAATGGCGGTCACTGAGGAAATGGTTGAGATCGCACTAAAAACTAAGCCAGAGTTTGTTTGTCTCGTACCAGAAAAGCGTGAAGAGCTCACTACTGAAGGCGGCTTAGATGTGGTTGGCCAACTTGAGAAAGTAAAAGCGGCAACGCAAAAGCTAACGGAAGCGGGCATTAAAGTTTCTCTGTTTATTGATGCGGATCGTCAGCAAATTGAAGCGGCGAAGCAGTGTGGTGCACCATTTATCGAGCTTCATACTGGTCATTACGCTGATGCAGAAACAGAAGAAGAGCAACAAGCAGAGTTGAAGAAGATTGCTGCGGGTGCAAGCTACGCTGATGACCTTGGTATTATTGTGAACGCTGGCCACGGTCTGACTTACCACAACGTGGCACCAATTGCTGCGCTACCAGAAATTTACGAGTTGAACATTGGTCACTCTATCATTGGACGTGCAGTGTTTGATGGCCTAGAAAAGTCAGTGGCAGAGATGAAAGCACTGATGATCGCGGCACGCAAATAACTAGGTTCTACGAATGGCTATTTTAGGTTTAGGAACCGACATTGCTGAAATC
>NZ_JAWPOT010000363.1:0-644 GCF_033344415.1 Vibrio sp. 1727 | reverse complement strand
AAAAGGTGCGAGTTTTTCAGCGAGCAATTGATGGTTTTCGTTATTGCCTAAACGCTTTCCTGAAATACTATTTGGCTTCAGTGTCCAAGCAATGTACGTTGCGCTTTGGGCAGTTTCGCTACAACCAAATCGTAGGAGCGCTCGCACAAGTCTTGAATGAGACCATCTTCGGCATCACCATTGAAATACACTGTGACCCAATGGCGTTTGTTAAGGTGGTAGCCCGGTGTGATGTCAGTAAACTGGGACGTTAGCACTTCTCCATCTTCCGGTTTCACTTTAACACTGACGTATTCTCGACCACCACGCTCCGCGATTATCGCGAACATTTTGCCTTTTACTTTGAACACAAGTGCGTCAGGGCCGAAGGGGAAGTCACTTTCGGCGCACATAAATGTCTCTAAATACGATTCCAATTCTTTGATATTCATGCTCATTCCTTAGCTTTTTTGCGACGAGATTCGCTATTCAAATTGAGGCAGTAGTAACTTTAACGCCTGATTCACTTGTGACTTTTCGTCCGCCGACAATCCACTAATCAAACTATGTTGTACATCCACATGCTCTTGGATCAACGACTCAATCAATGCCAAGCCTTCAGTCGTTAGCTCAACAGTAACACTGCGTCGGTCTTCTTTACTGTG
>NZ_JAWPOT010000362.1:0-644 GCF_033344415.1 Vibrio sp. 1727 | reverse complement strand
GATTTATATAAGGTAATCACCTCGTCACTTTGACGCCCTTGCACTTGCTGAGCGCAAAGCTCAGGCAACTCCCCATAAATGTCTTCAGGTGTGAATACCCCCTCTTGAATTGGGATCAGCAGATCTCCCGCTTCCGCCAACACATTAATGCGACTGTCGACATACACATTCGCTCTTTGCACCGAGACAGAATCACATTCACGCTTGTCTAAGTCGTGATTACCGACCAGATCAATGTGTGTTCCCGGCTGCACATCAAAGCCATTAAATAAAGGCTGAGCAGACGCAGTAATGCAACTGATGATGTCGACTTGATCAATCACTTGCTCAACGTTTTCGACCACAGACACAGAGAACTGGTGCTCTTCTGGCAGTGATTGATATTCAGAGGAAGACAGAATCTGATCCACCGTTGCGGCAGCCTTTTCTGGGTTTCGTCCCCAAACATAAACTTGTTTGAGTGGTCGAATCGCCGCGTAAGCCCACGCAAAATAAGGGGCTAAGTTGCCAGTACCACAAATCAACAAGCGGGAGGCATTTTTTCGCGCTAAGTAATCGGCGGCTAAAGCAGATGCGGCAGCTGTGCGCCAAAAAGTTAAGACTTTACCGTCCACCAGCGCGATAGGTTCACCATCTCCGCGTTT
>NZ_JAWPOT010000361.1:0-644 GCF_033344415.1 Vibrio sp. 1727 | reverse complement strand
TTCTTGTGCAGAGCTCATGTCAGTATCTTGATGTTTCAAACCGTAGTTTGATTGCAAATCAGCCCACGTGTCTTTCCAGTTTGCCCAACTGTCTGGCATGCCCACACTGTAAACCGAGCCTTCTTTTTGAGCGGCTTTTACTAGGGATTCTACATTGGCATCCGCTGAAAAAGCAGGCGCCGATAATGTTGCTGTAATTGCGGTGGCTGCAAGCAGTTTGGCAGGCACGGCAGTGGAACGGCTAAGCAAAGTTTTCATTGTCTCCATCCTTCTGGACTAGGTCAGTAAGTTCGCTTTTTATCCTATGGGGGGAATGTGACGGTTTGGTGCAGATAATTTGACAGTTATGATTCACTTCTGTGGCGTTTGTATTTCATTTGATGAATAAGTGAGCAGTTTGACTTGTCATATTTCTGTTACTTAAGCCGCTTATGTTGTTGAGAAAATATCTATTGGACTAGGTCAGAATGAAAGCAACAGGTGCGGGCCAGTTAGGGACGCAGTTAGGAAAAATTAAAACCAGCTTGAGACAGCAAATTCACTCTGGCGTGGTTTCTCAAGGGCAAAAACTGCCTTCAGAAAGAGAGTTAAGTGAGCTGTTTTCTACCACCCGAATCACGATTAAAGATGCGTTAGTCTCGTTG
>NZ_JAWPOT010000360.1:0-645 GCF_033344415.1 Vibrio sp. 1727 | reverse complement strand
GTAGTTTCCACCCGCCTGACGACAAGTGGCATCCGACACGAGTGGAACATCGACTTCTTGCAATCTTGTTGGCGAACTGCCGCCTTCTGACGTTCGACCTAAACCTGCAACTGTCAACCAATCTCCAATACTGGCGTACTGCGCCAAGCTGCCATCAGCAATTTCAACTGCGGATACACCTTGTGGGACGGAATCTAGCTTTAGAACCGCAATATCATAAGAAAGCGTGGCGCGGCGATAAGACGGATGCATGTGGATTTCACTCACATTCGCTCTAACTCCATCGGTGCCGTTGTACACGATGCCACCAATTTTCACGGCAATTTGACTCGGTGAATCGCCCTCCACACAGTGAGCCGCAGTCAATACATAGCCATTGCCGATGTAACTCGCACCACAATAGGAACGATTGCTGTAGCGACTTACAATTTGTGTGTAGAACTTCCATTCAGTTGGATCGGCGGTAATGCCGCCCACGATTTTCGGTTGAATGATGTGGTTTTGCGTCTGTGATAAATCATCAGCACTTGCAAACATTGGCAAGACTGCCAAAGCAAGTAACGATTTTGATAGTTTCAAAGTATTATCCTCTTGTTTTTTTTAAGCACGATCCTCGTGCTACTCATAAAACAAGCAGACAAATTC
>NZ_JAWPOT010000359.1:0-645 GCF_033344415.1 Vibrio sp. 1727 | reverse complement strand
TGCACGCCGTTAAAAAGAGTCATCCAGATGTGCCGATCATTTTCATGACGGCTCATGGCTCTATCGATACAGCGGTAGAAGCGATGCGTCATGGCTCTCAAGACTTTTTGATCAAACCGTGTGAAGCAGACCGTCTGCGTGTTACGGTCAACAACGCAATTCGCAAAGCAACTAAGCTAAAAAATGAAGCAGATAATCCGGGTAATCAGAATTACCAAGGTTTTATCGGCAGCAGCCAAACCATGCAGCAGGTCTATCGCACCATTGACTCTGCCGCTAGCAGTAAAGCGAGTATCTTTATTACTGGTGAAAGTGGTACGGGTAAAGAGGTATGCGCAGAAGCCATCCACGCTGCAAGCAAACGTGGTGATAAGCCGTTTATTGCCATCAACTGTGCAGCCCTACCTAAAGACTTAATTGAAAGTGAACTATTTGGTCACGTAAAAGGGGCATTTACTGGTGCGGCAAATGACCGTCAAGGTGCCGCTGAGTTAGCCGATGGTGGCACGTTGTTCCTCGATGAATTGTGTGAAATGGATTTGGACCTACAAACCAGATTATTGCGATTCATCCAAACCGGTACGTTCCAGAAAGTGGGCTCTTCAAAAATGAAGAGTGTGGATGTGCGTTTCGTTTGGGCGACCA